>JBDTKQ010000060.1:0-6101 GCA_039935235.1 Caulobacteraceae bacterium | reverse complement strand
GGGCGAGCGGCTTTCGAAGACCGACTATGGCCGGTATCTGCTGGAACTGGCGACGCGCGAGCCGGACCCGATCGCCGCCTTTTGAACCGCGAGCCGGCCCTAGCCGCCCAGGATCGCCTGCTCGACTGCCAGGGCGAGATCGAGGGCGCGGGCGCCGTCGCGGGCATCCGCGAGGGGGGCGGGACGCTCGCCCCGCACGGCGGCGATGAAGGCGGCGAGGCCGGCGGCCAGGCGGTCGGCGCCGGCGGGCGTCCCGGCGAACGCCCGATCCAGGGCGAAGCCGGTGGTGTCGACAAGGCCGCCGCCCAGAAAATCGATGCGGACATCGCCGGTGGGATAGGTCAGGCGCATCCACCGCTCCGGCTCCAGCGCCACGCGGGACGCGCGGAACGACGCGACCGCGCCGCTCTCGAACGTCGCCTCGGCGATCGCCTCGTCCACGCGCCCATCGTTCAGGCGCCCCGCCTCGCCTTCCACGGTGACCGCCTGGCTCCCCGTCAGAGCCAGCGCCAGGTCGAGGTCGTGGATCATCAGGTCCATGACCACGGAGACATCGAGATTCCGCGGCGACGGCGGCGCGGCGCGGACCGCCTCGATTCGCAGCGGGGGGACGCCGATCCCGAAAAGGCCGATCGCCTCGACGGCGGCCCGCTCGAGGAAACCGCAGGCGACGACGAGGTCGCTCGCGGCCGCGCGCCCGCCGATCGCGTCGGCGTCCGCGAGGCTCGTGGCCAGCGGTTTTTCCACATAGACGTGGACGCCGGCGCTCAAGGCTGAGAGCGCGGCCCGGGCGTGGGCGCCGGCCGGGGAGGCGATGGACACCACATCGACCTCGGCCAGCAACGCCGCGAGATCGGAAAAATGTTGGCTTGCGGTTCGGGCGGCGAGATCGGCGGCGCGCGCCTGGTCGATGTCATGGACGCCCGCCAGGATCACGCCCGGGAGTGTGGCGTATTTGGCCGCGTGATACGCGCCGAAGACCCCGGCGCCGATCACGCCGGCTCGGAGCGGCGTTGTCATGCCCGGGGCGATTATCACGCCCCGGTGGTGCTTCGCCACTGGCGCCTTGGGGGCGCCGGCTGCTAAACAAACGTTTGAACCTTCCTCCAGACTGGAAAATACACCCATGACCCGCTCGCGCGAGATTCGCCTGAAAAGCCGCCCCACGGGCCTGCCGACCCCCGCCAATTTCGAACTGGCGACAGTCGACCTTCCCGATCCCGCGGCGGGTGAGGTTCAGGTGCGCAACACCTGGATGACCGTCGATCCCTACATGCGGGGACGGATGAACGACGTGCGCAGCTATTCGCCGCCGTTCGAACTGGGCCAGGCGATGCAAGGCGGCGCGGTCGGCGAGGTGGTCGCTTCCAACGACCCGGCGTTCAAGGCCGGCGACGCGGTGCAAAGCTTCTTCGGCTGGCGCGAGGGGTTCAACGCCCCGGCCGCCGCGGTTCAGAAGCTGGACACCCATGGCCTGCCGCCGCAGGCCTTCCTCGGGGTCGCCGGAATGCCTGGCATGACCGCCTATGTCGGACTTTTGAAGATCGCCGCGCTCAAGGACGGCGATGTCGTCTTCGTCTCGGCGGCGGCCGGGGCCGTGGGCCAGGTGGTCTGCCAGATCGCCAAGCTCAAGGGCCACACCGTCATCGGCTCGGCGGGGGGAGCGGAAAAGATCGCCTGGCTGAAGGAACTCGGGGTCGATCACGCGATCGACTACAAGGCCGAACCCGACCTCACCGCGGCCCTGATGCGCGCCGCGCCGGACGGGATCGACGTCTATTTCGAAAACGTCGGCGGAGCTCACATGGAGGCGGCGCTGATGGCGGCCCGTCCCTTCGGACGTTTCGCCCTGTGCGGCATGATCTCCCAATACAACGCCACCGACATGGGCCAGGGCGTCCGGGGCCTGATCATGGCCGTGGGCAAGCAGCTGCGTCTCGAAGGCTTCATCGTCTCGTCGCATACCGACATCATGCCGCAATTCATCGCCGACATGTCCGGATGGATCGCGCAGGGCAAGGTCAAGTGGCGCGAGACCATCGAGGAGGGGATCGAGAACGCGCCGACCGCCTTCCTCAAGCTGTTCAAGGGCGAGAACCTGGGCAAGATGCTGGTCCGCCTCGGCTGAGCCGATCGGCTCTCGCGCCGTTGGCCGCGACCGCCGCCGGGTCTATAGCCCCGATCCCTCGTGATGTCCGGGAGCCGCCGTGGCCCGCCTGTTCAACGCCTATGTCGTGGTTCACTGGAGCGCGGCGTCCAAGCCGACCACCGGCGCGGACGCCGTGTGGATCGGCGTGCTCAAGCGCGACGTGCGGTTTCGCCTCGCCTTCGAGGCGCACAATCCCCCCACCCGCGGGGCGGCCGAGGCCCTGCTGGCGACCATCCTCGAGGACCGTGCGCGCCGGCGCGAGCGCGCCTTCGTGGGCTTCGATTTTCCCTTCGGCTTTCCGCGCGGCCTTGCCGCGGGCCTGAAACTGCCGGGCGACCCGCCGTGGCGCGCCGTGTGGAACCAACTGGCGAAGATGGTCAAGGATAAGGCGGACAACACCAACAACCGCTTCGGGGTGGCGTCCGAGATCAACCGCCGGCTGACGGGCGGTCCGTTCCCCTTCTGGGGATGCCCGCCGCGCGACACCCTGACCACGCTCCAGCCCAAGCGCGAGCGGGCGCACGGAGCGGGCGACCTGCCGGAGTTTCGCCACGTCGAGGTGGCGACGAGGGGCATGGGGTCGATCTGGAAGCTCTACTATAACGGCTCGATCGGCGGCCACGCCATCCTCGGCATTCCCATGCTTCGCCGCCTCAAGCTGGCGCGGGGCGACACCTTGAGGGTCTGGCCGTTCGAGACGGGGTGGAAGGCGCTGGTCGAGAGCGATCTTCACGAAGTCGACGCGGTCGCCGCCGAGGTGAACCTCTCCACCGTCACCGCCGCGCCACTGCCCGGCGAGGGCAAGGAAACCAGTCAGGTTCGCGCCATGGTCGAGCATCTCGCCCGGCTGGACGAGGCCGGCAAGCTCGGCGCCCTCTTCGCCCCGCCCGGCGGCGTCGCCGCGGACGTCGTGGTCGACGCCCAAGCCGAGGAAGGCTGGGTCTTGGGGGCGTGACCTCCTTCTCCCGCGTGGGGAGAGGGAAGGGGAAGATCATTCCGCCGCTTCCCGCCCGGAAAGACGTTCCGCCTTCAGTTTCTCGGCCACGAGGAAGGCGAGTTCCAAGGCCTGTTCGCCGTTGAGCCGCGGATCGCAATGGGTGTGGTAGCGATCCCCAAGCTCTCCCTCGCCGAGCGAGCGGGCGCCGCCCAGGCATTCGGTGACGTTCTGGCCGGTCATCTCCAGATGCACTCCGCCCGGATGCACCCCCTGCGCCTCGGCGATCTCGATGAAACTCTTCACCTCCGAGAGGATCCGGTCGAAGGGGCGCGTCTTGTAGCCGTTGCCCGCTTTGAGCGTATTGCCGTGCATGGGATCGGTGGCCCAGACCACATTGCGCCCGTCGCGCCTGGTGGCTTCCATCAGCTTGGGCAGGCGGGCGGCGATCCTGTCGGATCCGAACCGCCCGTAGAGCGTCAGCCGCCCGGCCTCGTCGCGCGGGTTGAGCGCGTCGATCAGGCGCATGAGCTCATCCGGCTCGAGGGTGGGGCCGACCTTCAGGCCGACGGGATTGTTGATCCCGCGCAGGAACTCGATATGCGCCCCGTCCAATTGCCGCGTCCGCTCGCCGATCCACAACAGGTGGGCGGAGACGTCGTACCAGTCGCCGGTGGTGGAATCGATGCGGGTCATCGCCTCCTCAAAGCCCAGAAGAAGCGCCTCGTGACAGGTGAAGAACTCCACGCGGTGGAGATCGGGATGGCTTTGCGGCGTCACCCCGATGGCCCCCATGAAGGCGAGAGCTTCGGAAATCTTGTCGGTGAGCTCGCTGTAGCGGGCGCCCTGCGGGCTCCCCGCGACAAACCCAAGGGTCCAGCGGTGGATGTTGTGCAGGTCGGCATAACCGCCGCCGGCGAAGGCGCGAAGCAGGTTCAGCGTCGAGGCGGACTGGGCGTAGGCCTTGAGCAAGCGCTCGGGATCGGGCGCGCGCACCGCGGGATCGAACTCCATGCCGTTGATGTTGTCGCCGCGATAGGACGGCAGGGTGACATCGCCGATGGTCTCGATCGGCTCGGAGCGCGGCTTGGCGAACTGCCCGGCCATGCGGCCGACCTTCACCACCGGCTTGCCCCCGGCGAAAGTGAGGACCACCGCCATTTGCAGGATCAGGCGAAAGGTGTCGCGGATATTGTCGGCGGAAAATTCCTTGAAACTTTCGGCGCAATCGCCGCCTTGCAGGAGGAACGCTCTTCCTCCCGCCACCTCGGCGAGGAGATCCTTCAGCCGCCGCGCCTCGCCGGCGAAGACCAGCGGCGGCATGGCGCGCAATTCCCCCTCCACCCGCGCGAGCGCCGCCGCATCGGGGTAGTCGGCGGGAATGTGCCGGGCCGGCCGTCCTCTCCAGGACGCCGGCGTCCATCGTGTGGTCATCGCCGTCAGAGCCTCATCGGAGGGCGCGGTTTCTAGCCGAACGGCGCCTCGATGGCAAAGTCTGTCGGGGGCCGGGCGCCGGATCGCCGGCGGCGCCGACGCACCGGTTTGCCTCAACCGCGCCGGGCTCTACAGTTCGGGCGGAATATAGGGTTCGCGCATCGTCACCAGCTCCTCGGCGGCGGTGGGGTGGACGGCGCACGTCTCGTCCCATTGGGCCTTGGTGACCCCCATCCTCATGGCGATGGCGGCCATCTGGATCATCTCCGGGGCGTCGGCCCCGACGATATGACAGCCGAGAATCCTCTGGCTCTCGCCATCCACGACCAGCTTCATCAGCACGCGGTCCTCGCCGCCGTAGAAGGTCGACTTCATCGGCCGGAACACCGAGCGATAGACGTCGATCTTCGCGCCGCCGTGGCGCGCGTCGGCCTCTGTGAGACCCACCGCCCCGATCGGCGGCTGGGAGAAGACGGCGCTGGCCACCATGGCGTGATCGAAGCGCGTCGGCCGGCCGCGAAACTCGGTCTCGGCGAAGGCCGCGCCCTCGCGGATCGCCACGGGGGTGAGATTGATCCGGTCGGTGACATCGCCCACCGCCCAGATCGTATCCACATTGGTCTTCGAAAACGCGTCGACCGCGACCGCGCCGCGCTCGTTGGTCGCCACCCCCGCCGCATCAAGGCCGAGCCCGGCGGTGTAGGGCTCGCGGCCGGTGGCGAACATCACCACGTCGGATTCGATTTTGTGGTCGTTGGTCAGGTGACTGACGAGGCCGGTCGCGGTCTTTTCCAGCGCCGCATGTTCGCAGCCGAGCGCGATGGTGATCCCCCGTCGCTCCATCTCTCCAGCCAGGTGGGCCCGCGCATCGTTGTCGAACCCGCGAAGGATGTTGGCCCCGCGATAGACCAGGGCGGTCTCGACTCCCAGGCCGTTGAAGATGCCCGCGAACTCCACGGCGATATAGCCACCGCCCACGATGGTGATCCGCCCCGGCAGTTTATCCAGATGAAAGGCCTCGTTCGAGGAGATCGCGTGCTCGATCCCCTTCACCTCTTTCGGCAAGACGGGCCGCCCGCCGGTGGCGATCAGGATTTTCCCCGCGCTCCAGGTTTCGTCGTGACCGGCGAGTTTGACGGTGCGGGGTCCGGTCAGTTCGGCTCGCGCGTGGACGACATCGACGCCGGCGTTCTGGAGGTTGGTGACATACATCCCCGAAAGCCGGGCGATCTCCAGATCCTTGGCCCTGAGAAACGACGTCCAGTCGAACGTCGTCGCGCCGACCGACCAGCCGTAACCCGCGGCGGCCTTGAACGCTTGCGAGAACTCGCTGGCATAGACCATGAACTTCTTGGGGATACAGCCGCGGATGACGCAGGTGCCCCCCACCCGGTCCTCCTCGGCGATCGCCACCTTGGCCCCGCTCATCGCCGCGAGGCGGGCGGCGCGGGCCCCGCCGGAGCCCGCGCCGATGACGATCAGGTCGTAGTCGTATGTCCCCAGGGTGGTTTTCCTCACGGCCATTGAGTCGTCACCCCGGCGTCGGTACCGATCAGGGCGCGTTCGGCGAGACCCAGAAAAAGG
>JBDTKQ010000059.1:0-6086 GCA_039935235.1 Caulobacteraceae bacterium | reverse complement strand
CGGAGGCCCGGGCGTGGAGGAGCGCCGGATCGTCGCCCTCGACGAAGAGGTCCATGGCTCCCTCGCCCAGAACCTCGGTATCCGCCACCGGCCGCCCGCCCGCCGCCACCGCGTCCAGCGCCTGGGGCAGGGCGTCCTGGAGCGTATCGAAATCGGGGGCGACGAGGGTGAGGACGAGGCGCATGCTCCCCGCTTGGCCGATCGCGGCCGCCCGATCAACCGATCATCCGCCGGCGCGCTCGCGCAACGAGGGTGCGGTGTGCGGTCGGACGCATGACGGACCCCGTCCTACCGCACTCCCTTCCCGCCGACGATGGTCCACAAAGTGCGGGCCAGGATCTGGACGTCGAGGGCGAGGCTGAGGTTCTTGAGGTAGAAGAGGTCGTAGCCGAGCTTGACCCGGGTCTCGGCGAGATCGGCGGCGTAGGGCGCGCGCACCTGCGCCCAGCCGGTGATCCCCGGGCGCACGAGCTGGCGCCAGGCGAAGGCGGGGACCTGCCGGGCATAGCCCTCCGCGAGGGCCGGCTGTTCGGGGCGCGGCCCCACCAGGCTCATGTCGCCGACGACGACGTTCCAGAGCTGTGGCAATTCGTCGATGTGGAAGCGGCGCAGCCAGCGGCCCAGCGGCGTCACCCGCGGATCGCGCCGGGCGGTGGCCACGTCCGCGTCGCCGGGCGTCAGGGGCCGCATGGTGCGCAGCTTGATCATCCGGAACACCCGGCCCCCCTGGCCGACCCGCGTCTGGACGAAGAACGCCGGCCGGCCCATCGAGGCGATCACCGCCAGGGCGGCGAGCGCGACGGCGGGGAGCGCCAGCGGGAGGGCGGCGAGGGCGGCGATCAGATCCAGGGCGCGCTTGCCCGCCCGGTAGCTGGTCAGGCCGGCGGCGGGAAGGTGGTCGAGGTCGAAACGGTCGATGTCGGTCATGCCGCGCGCCTCCTCGGCATATTCGGCCAGGTGGCGCACGCGCTTTCCGGCCAGCAGGGCGCGCGACAGGACCGGCGCCCATTCCGCGGGCGGATCGCCGTCGAAGGCGATCAACAGCAGATCGAAGCCGCGGATCTGGGCGGATGGGGTCTGCACGCGCACGAAATTCACGTCCGGCGCCGGCGCGGGGGCGGGCGAGGGCCCGACGATCCCCACCTCGAGCCGCGCGCCCCGTCGGCGCAGGGCGGTCACCGCCGTCCCGAGGGCCGCCGAGCTGGGGACGGCGACGAGCATCATCGGGATCGAATAGTAGTGCCGGGTGATCAAGGTGAGGAAGGCCAGCGCTCCGTGGGCGAGGGCGGTGCGGGCGAAGACCTGGCCCAGACGCTGGTCGAAGCGGCCCTCGAGCCCGATCGCGCCCAGCATCACCGTCGCATTGGCCAGGCAGTTGAAGGCGATATGTTGCAGGATCGGGGCCTTGAGCGCCGGGGCCAGCGCCCCGTGGAAGGCGACGAGGCCATAGACTACCGGCATCGCCACGGCGCAGACGAGGATCGAAGCGACGGCCAGGACGCCCGCTCCCGGCGGGGTCCTGCGCCCTGCCGCCGCGGGGCCCGAGGCGTCCGACGCGACGGGGGCGGGGGCGGCGGCGGTCACGGGGGCGCCCCCGCGATCTCGCCCAGCACGACCCGCAGGGCGGCGCGCCAGTGCGGCCCCGCCCGGCCGAGCCGCCGGGTGGTTTGGGTGGTGTCGAGCACGCTGAACGCCGGCCGGCGCGCGGGCGTCGGCCAGTCGGCGGTGGCGATCGGGACCACGGAGGGGACGCCGGCGATCAGGCCCAGCGCACCGGCCTCCTCGGCGATGGCCACGGCGAAGTCGTACCACGAGGCGACGCCGGAGTCGGTGTAGTGCAAAATCCCCCGCGCATCGGTGCTCGCGAGCGCCCACAGGGCGGCGGCGAGGGTCGGGGCGGAGGTGGGGGCGCCGATCTGATCGGCCACCACCCGCACTTCGGGGCGCTCGCCCATGAGCCGCAGCATGGTCCTGACGAAATTGGCCCCGTGAGCGGCGTAGACCCAGGCGGTGCGCACGATCAGGGCGCCGGGCGCCGCGGCCGCCACCGCCCGCTCGCCGGCGAGCTTGGAGGCGCCGTAGACGCCCAGAGGCGCGGTCGCGTCATCCGGCCGCCACGCCCGGCCGCCGCCGCCGTCGAAGACGAAATCGGTGGACACATGGATCAGCCGGCTCCCCGCGGCGACGGCGGCGCGGGCGAGGTGGGCGGGGCCGTCGCGGTTGGCGCGGAAGGCCGCCCGCGGCTCGCTCTCGGCCCTGTCCACGGCGGTATAGGCGGCGGCGTTGAGGATGAGGTCGGGGGCGAGGGCCTCGACGGTTCGGGCCACCGCATCGGCATCGCCGATGTCGAGCGCGCCGCGCGACAGGGCCGAGACGCTCCAGCCGGCCGGCGCCGCGCGGGCCAGTTCGGCGGCGAGCTGACCGCCGGCGCCGGTGATCAGCGCCTTCACCGGCGAGACGCGCGGGCGGCGCGATTGTCCAACATGCCATCCCCCCGAACCGATCGGCGGCGACCCTACAGGAAAAACGCGGCGGGCGCGCGGGCGAAGGGGGCCTGAAAACCGGCGCTCCGGTTCAGGTTTGTTTCACGCGCGGGGACGGAAATCGCGGCGATTGCCCGTATAAGGCGAGCGGCGGCGACGGCGCGCGTCTCTTTGGAACAGCAGCCCGGATGAGCGAGACGATCCCAGCGGCGCCGCGGCCCGCGGCCGCCGCCCGCCGGCGACCGGCCTGGCGCACCGCCGCCGAGATCGCCGGCGTCCTTCTGGTGGCCATCGTCCTGGCGGCGGTTCTCGCCCACTGCGCCAAAAGTGGCGCGAAACCGGGCGCCGGCGGCCACGCGGGACGCTCCGCCGGCCGCGGCGGACCGGGCGGGCGGCCGGCGATCACGGTGGGCGTGGCCAAGGCGAGCCTCGCCGACATTCCCATCGAGATCAGCGCGCTGGGAACGGTAACCCCGCTGGACACGGTGAACGTCAACGCCCGGGTCGGCGGCCAACTGGTGAGCGTCGCCTTTCGCGAGGGGCAGCTCGTGCGCAAGGGGCAGTTGCTGGCGCGGATCGATCCCAGGCCCTTCGAGGTCGCCGTTCAGCAGGCGCGCGGCCAACTGCTCCGCGATCAGGCGCTGCTGCGTAACGCGCGGGTGGATCTGACGCGCTACACCACCCTTCGCGCCCAGGATTCCATCGCCGGTCAGCAGGTCGATACGCAAGCGGCGCTGGTCCAGCAGGACGAGGCCCTGCTGGTGTCCGACAGGGCCGGCGTGGCCAGCGCCCAGCTCAACCTCTCCTTCACCCGGATCGTCGCCCCGGTCGCCGGCCGGGTGGGACTGCGCCAGATCGATCCGGGAAACGAGATCGCCGCCAATGGCGCGACGCCCATCGCGGTGGTGACGCGGATCGATCCGATCGCGGTGGTCTTTTCGCTGCCGGAACAGGATATTGCGTCGGTGCGGCGCAACGCCGGTCCCGGCGGCGGCGGGCTGCCGGTGGACGCCCTCGACCGCGCGGGGGGGACCGTTCTGGCGCGCGGGGTCCTCGCCACCCTGGACAATGTGATCGACACCACCACCGGCACGGTCAAGGCCAAGGCCGACTTCGCCAACCCCGCCGGCGCCCTTTTTCCCAGCCAGTTCGTCAATGTGACGATGCTGGTGGACACCTTGAGACACCAGGTGTCCGTACCGACCACGGCGACGCGGCACGGGCCGTCGGGCGACTTCGTGTGGGTTCTCCAGCCGGACCGCACCGTCAGGGAGCGGGCGGTGACGGTGGGTCCGGGAACCGCCGAGACGGTCTCCATCGCCTCGGGCCTGGCCGCCGGCGAGACGGTGATCACCGAGGGCGGCGACCGCCTGCGCGAGGGCGCCGCGGTGGTCTTGCCCGGATCGCATCCAGGCTACGGCGCGCGCGGCGGGACCGGCGGCCATCGCCATCGTCATGGCGGCGGAACCCCGGCGGGATGACGGGGGCGGGAAAGACCTTCCGCCCTCCCCTTCATGGGGAGGGAGGATTTCGCCCTCGCTCCGCGACCCGATGAACCCCTCGCGCCCGTTCATCGCCCGGCCGGTGGCGACCTCGCTGCTGATGGCGGCGATCCTTCTGGCCGGGATCGTGGGGTTCCGGTTCCTGTCGCTGTCGGCCCTGCCGGAGGTCGACTACCCGACGATCCAGGTTCAGACCTTCTATCCAGGCGGCAGTCCCGAGGTGATGGCCACCACCGTCACCGCCCCGCTCGAAGTGCAGCTGGGGCAGATGTCCGGCCTGACCCGCATGTCCTCGGTGAGTTCCGGCGGCTCCTCGGTGATCACCCTGCAGTTCAACCTCGCCCTCGGCCTCGACGTCGCCGAACAGGAGGTGCAGGCGGCGATCAACGCCGCGGGAAGCCTGCTCCCCAGCGACCTGCCGGCCCCGCCGATCTATGCCAAGGTCAATCCCGCCGACGCCCCGGTCCTCACCCTCGCCCTCACCTCGCGCACCGTGCCCCTCACCCAGGTGGAGGCGCTCGCCGATCAGCAACTGGCCCAGAAAATCTCGCAGATGAGCGGGGTCGGGCTGGTGTCGATCAGCGGCGGCCAGCGGCCGGCCGTGCGCATCCAGGCCAACACCCGCCAGCTCGCCGCCTATGGCCTGACCCTCGCCAACCTCTCCACCGCCATCGGCGCGGCCAACGCCAACGGGGCCAAGGGCAATTTCGACGGACCCACCCGCGCCTATTCCATCGACGCCAACGACCAGCTCCTCACCCCCGCGGACTACGCCGACCAGATCATCGCCTACAGGAACGGCTCCGCGGTGCGGCTGCGCGACGTGGCCACGGTGGTTCAGGGCGCGGAGAACGCCCGCCTGGGCGCGATCTACGACACCACCCCGGCCATCCTTCTGAACGTGCAACGCCAGCCGGGGGCCAATGTCATCAAGACCGTGGACCAGATCGTCCACGCCCTGCCGACGCTTTCCGCCGGCCTGCCCCCGGCGATCAAGCTTTCGGTGGTCACCGACAGGACCACGGGCATCCGCGCCTCGGTGCGCGACGTGGAGTTCGAGCTGGTGCTCAGCGTCGCCCTGGTGGTGGCGGTGATCTTCGTTTTTCTCCGCAGCCTGCCGGCCACCTTCATCGCCTCGGTCGCCGTGCCCCTGTCGCTCGTGGGCGCCTTCGGGGCGATGTACCTGCTGCATTTCTCGCTCAACAACCTGACCCTCATGGCCCTGACCGTCGCCACCGGCTTCGTGGTCGACGACGCCATCGTCATGATCGAGAATATCTCCCGCTATATCGAGGCCGGGGAGACGCCGATGGAGGCGGCGCTCAAGGGCTCCCGCCAGATCGGCTTCACCATCATCTCCCTCACCGTGTCGCTGATCGCGGTCCTCATCCCGCTGTTGTTCATGGGCGATGTGGTCGGGCGCCTGTTTCGCGAATTCGCCATCACCCTGACGGTGACCATCCTGATCTCGGCGGTGGTCTCCCTCACCCTGGTGCCCACCCTCTCGGCGCGGTGGCTTCGCGCCGATGAAAAGGGCAAGGAAAACGCCTTCGGTCGTCGTTCGAAAAAGCTCGTCGACGATGTCATCGACCGTTACGACGCGGCGCTGACCTGGGTCCTCGACCGTCAGATGGCGACCCTCGTGGTCGCCATCGCCACCCTGGCGATCACCGTGGTTCTCTACATCGTCATCCCCAAGGGCCTGTTCCCCACCCAGGACACCGGCGTGGTGCAGGGCGTGTTCGAGGCCGGCCAGTCGGTCTCCTACGACGCCATGGCCAAGATCCAGCGGGATCTCGCCGCACGACTGCTCGAGGATCCCGACGTCGCCAGCCTGACCGGCTTCATCGGCGTCGACGGCTCCAACACCACGCTCAACAACGGCCGGATGCTGATCAACCTGGCGCCGTTCGGCCGGCGCGGCGGCTCGCCGGCGGCGACGATCCAGCGGCTGGGCGATCGCGCCCGCGAGATCCCCGGGGTGCGGCTCTATCCGCGGCCGGTTCAGGACCTGACGATCGACGCCTCGTCGGGGCGCACCCAGTATCAGTTCGCGCTGCAGGGCTCCGACACCGCGACGGTGGCGACGTGGTCGGCGAAA
>JBDTKQ010000058.1:0-7354 GCA_039935235.1 Caulobacteraceae bacterium | reverse complement strand
GGCGACGCACGGCGAAGGGGTGGCGACTGGCGCAAAGCGCCAACAGTACGCCAACTGTCGGACAGAGCGCCGAAGCGCTGCCGCGGCGATAGGACGCCTTCGCCTATCCACCGTTCTCAGCCCTCCGGACGGTGTGCTTCGAGGGCGGTTCGCCCGCCAGGGAGATAGCGACATGGGGTAGAAACCGGTACGCCGAACTGCCGCGCCACTTCCTCCACCGTGATCCATGGATCGCCTGGCATCGCCTTCGCGCGCTTCACCTCAGCCGCCCCTATCCGCCGAAACCGACGAACACTGTCGCCTCGGCGACCGCCTTGCGCTCAGACACGACCGCATTGGCGGGGAAACTTTCATCCGGCCAGCCCAGCGCGATACTTTTCATGATGACCTGATCATCGGCTATTCCCGCGTGCTCACGCACCACCGGCGATTGCATGATGCCCTGGCTGTTGATCACCGCGCCAAGACCGCGAGACCAGGCGGCATTGACCAGGGCGGTGGTCACAGCGCCGCAATCGAAGGGCGTGTCGTCGCTGCCATCCAGCGCGCGGTCATAGGTCACGATCACGCACACAGGCGCGTCGAATTGACGGAAGCCGCGCAGAACCCAGTCCTGCCGCATATCCTTGTCGTCACGGGCAATGCCCATTGCGGAGAACAATTGCTTGGCGACGCCGACTTGCCTGTCGCGGTGCTGACCCGCAAAGGCCTGACCCGTGCGGAACTCGCGCGATTGCGGGACGCCTGCCATCATCCGCTCGGTGTTGCCCGCGCGGATCCGATCCAGCGGTTCGCCGGTGATGATGTAGAAATTCCAAGGCTGGGTGTTCATCGACGATGGAGCGCGCATCGCCAAACCGATGACTTCCTCGATCAGCGCCCTCGGAACGGGATCGGGCTTGTAACCGCGGATGCTTCGGCGACCGAGTATGACGTCGTCAAATTGCATTTATGGCCTCTGGGATGGCGAGTTCGGGTTCGTTTGGCGAGAGAACCGGCAGCCCAACTCTGCCGAGCCGCTGAAGCCCGCAAGGGGCGCCGCGTTTGACGATCATCCGCATCGGTCAAGCCTGGCGGACTTCAGGTCGGATGTCCGCCAGGTTCAAGACCCGCGGGAGGGGACTGGCGACGCGGCCACACTCGCTACGATCACGGCGGCACACCTTCATGTCCGCCATCGCCATCGCCGCATCCGTCCTATTCTGGCTATAGGCAATGAGTCCTGAGCCTGACAAGCCGTTTTGGTCTGACAGTGTCCCCGCGGCCACCGCTGGCGGAATTTGCGAGATAGGGAAGACCGACATGCCGATGCTCAACCGAAACGGAGTCGAACTCCACTACGAGGTCCATGGCGAGGGCACGCCGATGCTCCTGACTCACGGCTACTCGTCCAGTTCTCACATGTGGGAGGGGCAGATCGCTCCGTTCTCCAAAACCTGCAAGGTGATCACTTGGGACATGCGCGGTCATGGAAGGTCAGACTATCCCGAGGCCCAGAGCGCTTATACCGAAGCTGAAACCGTGGCCGACATGGCGGCGATCCTGGAGGCCGTGGGCGCGGAAAAGGCGGTGATCGGGGGCCTGTCGCTTGGGGGTTACATGTCGCTCGCCTTCAATCTGGTTCACCCTGACAAGACGCTTGCCCTGCTGATTATCGACACTGGACCCGGCTACAAGTCGGACAAGCCGCGGGAAGATTGGAACGTCGCCGCCATCAAGCGGGCGGAGCGCTTCGAAGAGGACGGGCTGCCACAAGGCGGAGCGGGCGGAGTCGAGACCCGCGCGGCGCCTCATCGCGACGCCTCCGGTCTGGCGAAAGCAGCGCGGGGCATGCTGACCCAACATGATGCGCGAGTGATTTCCTCCCTGCCTTCGATCCAGGTGTCTTCGCTCGTCGTTGTGGGAGCCGATGACACGCCGTTCCTTGTGGCGTCGGAATACATGGCGGCGAAGATTCCCGGCGCCAGAAGCGTCGTGATCGCGAACGCCGGCCACGCCGCCAACATCGATCAGCCGGATGCATTCAATAGAGCTGTCCTCGACTTCTTGGCCGACGTCGCCCCGGCGGGAGTTGGGTAGCGGTCGCCGAGGCAGTTCCCGGTCGCCGGAACCGACACACGCGTGACAGGGCATTGGCGGACCAAACTGGACGGCATCGACTTACCGCCTCATCACCCGGATTTAGGGGTAACCGGCACGAGGCGCGCCTGACAAACAGGTCTCGCTGACCGATCCGGACGCGCGGTCGATGGCTACCAGTGGGCGGGGAACAGGCGTGCGGGGGGCTACAACGTGCGGACGACGGTCGGCGCCGAGCACCATCTGATCGTCGCCCACGAGGTGACCAACCCGCGTCACGCTCGAACCCCGCTCGAAAACGCGTCTATTGGCGGCTCCCGCGGTCGGGCCGGCGCCCGGAATAGCGTGAGGCGCTGAAGGCGGCCCCGATCACGGCGAGAGCGGCCGCGACCGCGAGCGCGACGACCTCGCCGCGGGCGACGAACAGGTCGAGGAAAACGGCGGTGAGCACCGCCCCGAAGGTCTGGCCGGTGAGCCGGGCGGTCCCGAGCATTCCCCCGGCGGCGCCCGCCCGTTCGCGCGGCGCGGCGCTGAGCATCATCCGATTGTTCGGAGACTGGAAAAAACCGAAACCGGCACCGCACAAGGTCATCCGCCAGGCGATATCGAGGTTGGTGGCGTCCGTGGGAAGCAGCGCCAGCGCGGTCAGGCCGGCGGCGAACACCGTCAGACCGACGGCGCATAGCAAGGCGGTCGAGACCCGGTCCGCCAGCCGGCCAGCCAGCGGCGAGGCGAGGGCTACCGCCACCGGCCATGGGGTGAGGAGCAGGCCGGTGACAACCTGATCGCGATGGAGATTGGTTTCAAAGTGAAAGGGCAGGGAGACGAAGGCCAGCATCTGCGCGGCGAAGGAGGCGATGGAGGTGGCGACCGAAAGGGTGAAAATCCGGTCGCGAAGCAGGTCGAAGGGCACAAGGGGCCGGCGACGTGGCCACTCGCGACGCACGAGGATGGCGGCGGCGGCCACGCCGGCGGCGATCTGGGCCGCTCCGACGAGCTTTGAGGCGGTGCGGGTGACGATATCGATACCGGTGATCAGGAGGCCGAACGTGAGGGCGTTCAGGCTCGCGCTCAGCCAATCGAACCGTCGCCCGGACAGGGGATTGGCCGGCAGGACGCGCGCCGCCAGAAGAAGGGCGCCCAGGCCGACGGGAATATTGATGGCGAACAGCCACGGCCACGGACCGACGCTCAGGATCGCGGCGGCGACGCTCGGTCCCACGGCGGCGGCGGCGGAGACCACCATCGCGTTGATGCCGATGCCCCGGCCCATCATGCGGAACGGCCAGATGAAGCGCACGAGGCCGCCATTGACGCTCATCACCCCGGCCGCGCCAAACCCCTGCAGGGTCCTCGCGGCGGTGAGGGCCGGCAGGGAATGGGACAAGGCGCAGGCGAGGGAGGCGAGGGTGAAGAGCGCGAGCCCGCCGGCATACACCCGCCGGAACCCGATGATTTCGCCCAGCGACGCCAGCGGCAGCAAGGAGACCACGATGGCCAATTGGTAGGCGTTGACGATCCAGATCGATTCCGCCGGCCGGGCGCCGAAGTCGCGGGCGATCGCCGGCAGAGCGACATTGGCGATGGAACTGTCGAGCACGGTCATGCCGATGGCCAGGGCCACCGACGCCACCGCCCAGGTGCGCGCCGGCGCGGCGAGGCCGTCCGCCTCCGGCAAAACCCGCGATCCCGCCAATTGTCCCTCCCGCCTGTCCCCGATCAGCGTCTTGTAGCGCGCGCCTCGGCCAGCTCTGGACCCTGTTCGGAAAACAGCGACCGGGACGCCCGCGCCGCGAGGGAGCGCTGCGGCGAAAACCTGCTATAGGCGCCGCGACGACAACGAAGCGCGGTTCAGCCCCCCTGCCAATGCCCACCCAAGGCCTCGCCATCCGCGGACCGCGCAGCCTGCTTCGCCAGATCCGCGAAGCCATGGCGGGAGCCGGGCCCACCCAGTCGAAGCTGGACATGGTGGTGCGGACCATCGCCGTCTCGATGGTGGCGGAGGTGTGCTCGATCTATCTGCTGCGGGCCTCGGGGGAGATGGAGCTGTTCGCCACCGAGGGCCTCGATCCAGGCGCGGTCCACGTCACCCAGCTCAAGCCCGGCGAGGGCCTCGTCGGCGAGATCATGCGCCTCGGCCGTCCGCTCAACCTGTCGGACGCGCCCAGCCACCCGGCTTTCTCGTATCGCCCCGAAACCGGGGAGGATCCGTTCCACGCCTTCCTCGGGGTTCCCCTGTTGCGCGGCGGCCGGGCGATCGGGGTCCTGGTGGTGCAGAACCGGACGAGCCGGGTCTACGCCGAGGACGATGTCGAGGATCTGCAGATCATCGCCATGGTGCTGGCCGAGATGGTCGCGGCCGGCGATCTCCTTGCCCGCGAGGCGCTGAAGGATGTCGAGATCGCCCCCCATCGGCCCGAGCGGCTCAAGGGGGTGAAGTTCGCCGACGGCCTCGCCTTCGGCGTGGCGGTCCTGCACGAGGCGCCGGTGGCGATCGGCCGCCTCCTCTCGGACGATACGGGGGCGGAAGAGCTCCGGCTGGCCGAGGCGATCGCCGGGCTTCAGACCCAGATCGACGGCATGCTCGACGGTCACCGGGGCATTCTTGGGGCATCCTACGACGTCCTCGAGGCCTACAAGATGCTGGCCCACAGCCGAAGCTGGAACCATTCGCTTCAGGAGGCGGTGCATTCCGGCCTGACCGCCGAGGCGGCGGTGGAGCGGGTGCGCTCGGAACATCGCGCGGGAATCGGCCAGGCGCGTGATCCCTATCTTCGCGAACGGCTGCACGATCTCGAGGACCTCAACGACCGGCTGCTGCGTCACCTGAGCGGCGACGGGGTCCAGGCCCGGGTCCTGCCGGAAAACGCGGTGCTGATCGCCCGTAACCTCGGACCCGCCGATCTTCTCGAATACGACCGCACCCGGTTGCGCGGACTGCTGCTCGAGGAAGGCTCGTCGGCCAGTCACGCGGCGATCGTCGCCCGCGCCATGGACATCCCGTGCGTCGGCCGGATCGCCCACTTGCGCGACCGCGTGAGCGAGGGCGACCGGGTGGTCGTCGACGCCGAGACCGGAGAAGCCTACCTCCGCCCGCGCGCCGACGTGATCAAGGCGGTCACCGCGCGGATCGGACTTCGCGCCGAGCGGCGGGCGGAGTTCGCCCGCCTCCGCGACACGCCGGCCTTCACCCGCGACGGGGCCAAGATCACGCTGCTGATGAACGCCGGCCTGGCGGTGGACCTCGACATCCTCGCCGAGAGCGGGGCCGAGGGGATCGGCCTGTTCCGCACTGAATTCCAGTTTATGGTTTCCGAGGACCTGCCCCGCCTCGACGCCCAGGCGGACCTCTACCGCAAGGTGCTCGATGCGGCGGGCGATCTGCCGGTCATTTTCCGCACCCTCGATCTGGGCGGCGACAAGGTGCTCCCGTATCTTGAGGCCGAGCGGGAGGACAATCCGGCGCTCGGCTGGCGGGCCTTGCGCATGGGCCTCGACCGTCCGGGGCTCCTGCGCATGCAACTCCGGGCGCTGATCACGGCCGTGGCCGGCCGCCCGCTGCGGGTGATGTTCCCGCTGGTGGCCAGTGTCGAGGAGTTCCGCGCCGCCCGGGGATTGGTGGAACGCGAGGTCGCCTGGGCCCTGCGTCGCGGCCGACCGGCCCCCGCCCGGCTGGACGTGGGGGCGATGATCGAGGCCCCCTCGCTGCTGTGGCATCTCGACGCACTGCTGGCGATGACCGACTTCGTCTCGGTGGGGACCAACGATCTGATGCAATACCTGTTCGCCGCCGACCGGCAGAACCCCCGTGTTTCCGACCGCTACGATCCGCTCTCGCCGCCAGCGCTACGCGCCCTTCAGGCCATCCGCCAGGGCTGTTCCGATACCGGCACCCCCGTCTCGGTGTGCGGGGAGATGGCGGGGCGCCCGCTGGAAGCCTTCGCCCTGGTGGCCCTCGGGTACGAGCGCCTGTCCATGCCGCCGGCGGGGATCGGCCCGGTCAAGCAGATGGTCCTGTCGTGCGACCGAGAGGCGGCGCGGCGCGGAATGGAGGGGCTTTTGCGCAGTTCCGCCGGCTCGGTACGCGGCGAGATCGAGGCCTTGGCGCGCAAGCTGTTCGTCGCCGCCTGACCTCGGGGAATAGCGCGTCAGCCGTTTGAAATGACGTAAATATTCTGTTAGGGCCACAGCCGTGGCTGGGGCAGCCGGCCACTCAGGGATGATGGTCGAATGCCGCTCGACGCCGACCCCTATCCGAATCTGGACGAGGCGCGTGCCGCCGACGGCGGCGCCCGCGGGGTCGCGGCCCTGCGTCCCGCCAAGTCGATCCTCGATCCGGCGGGCGCCATTGGCCCCGCCCTCCGCGTGGCCCGCGAACAACTGGGCCTCGCCGTCGAGGACATAGCCTCGGCGACCCGCGTGCGCGGCGCCTATATCGCCGCCATCGAGCGGTCCGATCTGGACGCACTGCCCGCCCGCCCCTTCGTAATCGGCTATGTTCGCGCCTATGCTCGCGCCCTGGGTCTCGAGGCCGAGGCGGCGGTGGAGCGGTTTCGCACCGAAGCCCCGCCGGCGCCCGACGATCTGCTCGCCCCGGTCGGCGGCGAAAACCACGCGCCGCGGCGACTGCGGGGTCTGGCGATCGCCGCCGGCGCAATCGTGGCGGCGCTGGCGGCCTGGAACATTCTTCGTCACGCCGAGGCTTCGCCCAAGCCGCCGTCCACGGCGGTGAGGCCGACGTTTTCAGCCCGCGCGAGGCCCGCTTCCGGACCCGCCCAACTCGGCGCGCCACTGCCCACCCCTCCCGAAGCGTCCTCCCCGGCCGTCTATCGCACGCCGGGGCTCTGGCTGGACGCCCCCACGGGCGAGGACGCCCGCAGGATCGGCGTCCCGTTCGTCGCCGCCGGCGCGGTCTACGGAGCCCGCGCGGCCGGACCGGAGATCATCCTCCAGGCGCGCAAGGCGACCTCGCTGGTGGTGCGCGGCCCGTCCGGAACGGTCCTCTTCGCGCGGCAATTGGCGGCGGGAGAGGCATGGCGATCGGCGCCACGGTCCGACCTCGTGGCCGACGTCGGCAATCCCGCCTCGATCGAGGTCTTCGCCGGCGGCCTCTCGCGCGGCGCCATGAGCGAGGCGCGGATGGCCCTCTCACGGCTCGCCGCCTGAGCTGAAATACGCGGACCGCCCTTGGGTCTGGGCGGGTTTCGCCCTATTCTGAAGGCCATGACCGCTCAAGATCATAATCATCTGCGCCCATGGCGGACAATCCAGCGGC
>JBDTKQ010000057.1:0-3581 GCA_039935235.1 Caulobacteraceae bacterium | reverse complement strand
GTTCGATCGCCGACGAACTCATCGTGCCCCACGCGGGGGACCTCGCGCCGGCGCCGCGGGCGCGGCTGGAAGCGGCCGCGGCCGGCCTGACGCGGGCCGTGAACGAACATCAGGCGTGGATCGACGGGACCCTGGTTCCCGGGGCCAAGGGCGATTTTCGCCTGGGCGCGAAACTCTATGACGCCAAGCTCGCCTTCGCCCTGGAATCCAATATCGGGCGCGAGGAGATCCGCCGGCGCGCGGAGGCGGCGGTGGTCGCCACACGGGCGGAAATGTATCGGCTGGCGAGCACGGTCATGACCGGCCGTCCCGGAGCCCCGCCGACCCCGGAGGCGCCATCGCCGGCGCAGCAGCAGGCGGCGATCGTCGCCGCGCTGGCCATCGCCGCCGCCGATCATCCGCCGCGCGGCGAGGTCGTCGAGGCGGCCAAGGCCGGTCTCGCGGCGGCAACCGCCTTCGTCAAGGAGAAGGACCTGATCACCCTTCCGGCCGGCGAGGTGCGGGTGATCCTCATGCCGGAGTTCCGCCGCGGGGTGGCCGTGGCCTATTGCGACAGCCCAGGGCCGCTCGAGAAGGACCTGCCGACCTTTTACGCCGTCTCGCCGGTTCCGGAGGACTGGACCGCCCCGCGCACCGCCTCGTTCCTGCGCGAATACAATCGCCGGGCGATCGACGATATCGCCACCCACGAGGCCATGCCGGGCCACTATGTCCAGCTCGCCCACTCCAATGCCTACCCCTCCACCCTGCGCGCGGTGTTGCAGAGCGGCAGCTTCATCGAGGGTTGGGCGGTCTATGGCGAGACCATGATGGTGCAGGAGGGGTTCCTCGATCACGACCCCCTCTACGCGCTGGTGGTGATGAAGACGCGCCTTCGCAGCATCACCAACGCCATCCTCGACCAGGCCGTTCATGTCGACGGAATGACCCGCGAGGCGGCCATGCGGCTGATGATGGAGACCGCCTTTCAGGAAGAGGGCGAGGCGTCCGGCAAATGGATCCGCGCCTCGGTCAGTTCCGCCCAGCTCCCCTATTATTTCGTCGGCTCCGAGGAGCACTGGGGCATCCGCCGCGAGGCGCAAAAGCGGTGGGGCGGCGCCTTCACCCTCAAGCGCTACCACGACACCGTGCTCTCCTTCGGCTCCCCCCCGGCGCGCTTCGTGCGCGAGGCCATGTTCGACGAGCCGATCGCCTGAGGCGGATGAACGTCTGGTTCCTCGGGATCGCCGGGGCGGGGATGAGCGCGCTGGCCTCGGTGCTGGCCTCCGAGAGACATGCGGTGTCGGGCTCCGACGCGGGCGTGTTCCCGCCGGTGAGCGACTATCTGACCCGCGCCGGAATCGCCTGGCGGGACGGGTTCGACGCGGCCGCCCTGCCCGAGGCGATCGACGTGGCGATCGTCGGCTCAAGCGCCAGGCTGGGTCTCGCCGCCAATCCCGAGCTGGCGGAACTGATCCGTCGCGGGGTTCCGCGGTTCAGTTTCCCCGCCTTCCTCGCAGAGCACACACGCTCCAGGGAAAACCTCGTCGTCGCCGGGAGTTTCGGGAAATCCACCCTCGCCGCCCTCCTCGCGGTTCTGCTGCGCGAGGCGGGGCGCGATCCTGGCTATTTCATCGGCGCCGTGCCGCTGGATCTGGAGGCCACCGGTCATGGCGGGACCGACCGCGTCTTCGTCATCGAGGGCGACGAATATGTCGTCGGCGAGGGCGATCGGCGCTCGAAGTTCCTCCTTTATCGTCCCGCGGCCCTGCTGATCAGCTCGCTGGTCCACGACCACCTCAACGCCTTTCCGACCATGGCCGACTATGAGGCGCCGTTCGCCGAACTGATCGGGCGGCTGCCGACGGATAAGCTGCTGGTTTGCGCCCATGCCCATGAGCCCCTGCGCCGGCTGACCGCCGGGCGCACGGTGGTGTGGTACGGCGCGGACCGGTGTCCCGGCTATTTCGCCGAACGCGTGGAGGTGGGCGAGGTCACCCGCCTGGACCTCGTCACCCCCGCCGGCGTGCGCATCGCGCTGGAGACCCCGCTGCTGGGGCGGCACAATATCGAGAACATCGTCGGCGCCGCCGCGTTCCTGCTCGAGCGCGGAGACATCGGCGCCGAGGCGCTGCAACGCGGGGTGCGGCGCTTCCTGGGCGTCGCCCGTCGGCTGGACAAGAAAACCGCCGTCTCGACCGTCCCGGCCTATGAGGGTTTCGGCTCGTCCCTCGAAAAGGCGCGCTCGGCGATCGAAGCGATCCTCCTGCATTTTCCCGATCGGCCGGCGGTGGTGGTCTTCGAGCCGCACGCTTTCAGCTGGCGCAACGCCGACGCTATGCGCTGGTACGACACGGTGTTCGAGGGCGTCGCGCGGGTGATCCTCCTGCCGCCGCCAAAGGACGGCGCGGCGGCTCATCGCCAGCTCGACCAGGGCCAGATCGCCGCGCGGATCGCGGGCGCCGGCGTCGCCGTCGTCACGGTCGAAGACGGCCCCGAGGCCCTCGCCGCCCTCGCCGATCTGAAGGGCGACGAGGTCGTTCTCCTCCTTTCCTCGGGACCCCTGGGCGGCCTCCCACGATCCTTGCCGGCGATGCTCGACGCGCGGTTCGCCCCCGCTCCGGAACCGGTATAGGGTGGAGCGCCGCCCTCCCGCGCGGCCGGCGCGAACAAAAAGGAAAACCAAGGTGTCGCCCAAGGTCACGCTCGCCGGCGCCGTCGCCGTCATCCTCGCCGCCGCCTCTGGTCCGGCGCACGCCGGCTTTGCCTTTCAAACCCTCGTCTTTCCCCGCGCCGACTCGATCGAAATCCATGCCGCGGTGGCGATCAACGATCTTGGGCAGGTGGTCGTGGAGGGGACGCGGCCCAACATCGACTATTCATTCATCACCCGCACCGGGATCTACAGTCTGGCAACCCACGCCTTCACCCCCTTCGCGCCCTATCCGGGCTCGTTCCCCGACGCGACCCGGTTGACCGGCATCAACAACCTCGGCCAGCTCGTCGGCTACTATCATCAGCCGTTCGGTCAATGGCGCGGGTTTTCCTACGCGGGCGGCGCCTTCACCCCTCGCAACGCCTTCGGCGGCAGCTTCAACACCCCGCAGGCGATCAACGATCTGGGGGTGATCGTCGGCGCCGCCGGGGACGCCAACCAGACCCAAGGCTACATCTATCGCGGCGGGACCTACACCCCCGTCAACGCGGCCCCCAATCCGCTCAATTCCACCGGTCTGCTGGGGATCAACGACCGGGGGCAGATCGTCGGGGTGTGGGGGAACTCGGCGAGCGGCCAGTATCCCAACAGCTTCCTCGACGTCGGCGGCGTGTTCACTCCCATCGCCATGCCCGGCCAGCGGCGCACCGCGGTGGCGGCGATCAACAACTTCGGCCTGGTGGTCGGGGGGGTGAGCAACGACGACTTCGTCACCGGCTCCGGCTTCGCGTGGGCCAACGGGGTGTTCTTCCGGCTCGACTATCCGGGAGCGAAGGACACCTATGCCTTGGGCGTCAACGACCGGGGCCAGATCGTCGGCTTCTATACCGACCAGGCTGGGGTCTCGAACGCCTTCCTCGCCACCCTGACCACCCTGACCACCCTC
>JBDTKQ010000056.1:0-6725 GCA_039935235.1 Caulobacteraceae bacterium | reverse complement strand
GTCGCCCCCGCCATGCCCGCTCCGGCGACGATCACATCGGCGTCGGCGGTGTTCCCCACGGCGGGATCCCTAAGCCTCCTCGTCGTTCGGCAGCCCCATCATGTGAAAGCCGGCGTCGACATGAACGATCTCCCCGGTGGTGGAGCGGCCGAGGTCGGAGAGCAGCCACAGGGCGCATCCGGCGACCCCCTCCATGGAGGTGTCTTCCTTCAGTGCGCTCAGCGCACGGCCCTGGCTGAGCATGCCCCGGCCGCCGGAGATCCCCGCCAGCGACAGGGTCCGCATGGCCCCCGCGGAAATGGCGTTGACCCGGATGCCGGCCGGCCCGAGGTCGCGGGCGATGTAGCGGGTGGCCGCTTCCAGCGCCGCCTTGGCCACGCCCATGACGTTGTAGTTGGGGATCGCTCGCTCGGAGCCGAGATAGGTGAGGGTGACCATCGATCCGCCGTTCGGCATCAGGCGCGACGCCCGCCGCGCGGCGTCGACGAAGCTGTAGGCGGAAATATCCAGCGCCATGGCGAAGCCGGCGCGCGTGGTGTTCTCGACGAAGGAGCCCTTCATCTGGTCGCGCTCGGCGAAGGCGATGGCATGAACCAGAAAGTCGATCGTGCCCCACGCCTCCTCGACGACCCTGAACGCCGCTTCCATGGACGCGTCGCTGGCCGCGTCGAAGGTCGTGAGGACCCGCGATCCGATGCTCTCGGCCAGCGGCCGCACCCGTTTGTCGTTCGCTTCCACATAGGCGAGGGCCACCTGCGCGCCCTGGGCGGCGAGCTGGGCGGCAATGCCCCAGGCGATCGAGTTGCGATTGGCGACCCCCATCACCAGCCCGCGTTTTCCGGTCATGAGGGCGCCGGCGGGAAATGCGAAGTCGTCGGCCATCGAACAGGTCCCGCGCCAGTGATCGGTCAGCCGCCTTTTGGACGCCTCGCGGGCGGCGGGCAAGCGGGGTGGAGCAAGGCCGCCTCCGCCGCCTCCATGCCCCGCCGGGCGAGGGCGTCGGCACGCTCGTTCCCCGGATCGCCCGCGTGGGCCTTGACCCAACGCCAGTCGACCTCGTGGCGCAGCCGCGCCTCGTCGAGCCGGCGCCACAGGTCCTCGTTCTTCACCGCCCCCTTGCTCATCGTCTTCCACCCGCGCGCCTTCCACAGCGACAGCCACTGGCTGATGCCGGTGCGGACATATTGGCTATCGGTGTGCAGCCGGACCCGGCACGGTCGGTTGAGGGCGCCGAGGGCCTCGATGGCGGCGGTCAACTCCATGCGGTTGTTGGTCGTCGCCGGCGCGCCGCCGAAGATTTCCTTCTCGTGTTCGCCGAAGCTGAGCACCACGCCCCACCCGCCGGGCCCCGGGTTCCCGCGGCACGAGCCGTCCGTATGGATCACAACATCGGGCGTCATGCGGCGGGGCCGACGGAGAACAGCGCCAGCCCGCCGCCGCCCCGCGCCGCCTCGCGGTGGACGGCCAGCTTGCGCTCATATTCCAGCGGATCCTTGGGGCGGACGAGCGATCCGGACGGCGTCGCCCCCCAATCGTTCAGGCGGGTGAGGAAAAAACGCATGGCCGCGCCGCGCGCGAGCAAAGGCAGGGCCGCCTTCTCCGCCTCGCCCAACGTCCGTCGCCGCCGATAACCCTCGACGAAGGCGCGGGCGAGGGTGACGTTGAAACTGCCGTCGGCCTCGAAGCACCAGGCGTTGAGGGCGACGCCGATATCGTAGGCGAGGATGTCGCGGGCGGCGAAATAGAAGTCGATGGTGGCGGCGAACCGTCCCTGGCGAAAGAAGACATTGTCCGGAAAATAATCGCCATGAACGATGCCCTCCGGCAGTCCTGTCGGCCAGTCGGCGGCCAACTGGCGAAGATCGGCGGCGATGGTCGCCGCCAGCCCCGGCTTCAGTCCCTCGGCCGCCGGCGCCAGCGGCGCGAACAGGGCGCTCCATCCCGCCTGACCAAGATCGTTCGCCCGCCGGCCGCCGAACCCCTCGGCCGCGCGGTGCAGCCAGGCGAGGCCCTCGCCGGCTTCCCGGCAATGATCGGCGGTCGGCCGTCGCACGGCCATTCCCGCGAGAAAGGCGACCAGCGCCGCCGGCTTTCCCCGGATCGTCCCGAGCATCCGGCCCTCCCGGTCGGCGACGGGGGTCGCGCTCGGATAGCCGTGCTCGGCGAGCCAGCGCATGAGGCCAAGGAAAAACGGCAGGTCCTCCGCCCGCACCCGGCGCTCGTAGATCGTCAAGATGAAGCGGCCGCGGGTTGTCTCGAGCAGAAAATTGGAGTTTTCCACCCCCTCGGCGATGCCCTTGAAGCTGACGGCGTCGCCCACGTCGAACCCGGCCAGGAATGCGTCCAGCTCCCCGTCGGCGATGTCGGTATAGACGGCCATGGATGGGTGATCGGCGAGGCGCGCCGGGCCGTCAAGCGCGCGTCGCGTCGTTTGCCGCGCCGCCGATAAGCCTCTATCACCGCGCCCATCGCCCTCGCCGCCTCGCCCCTTCCGTCTGGATGACCATGCGCCGCCTTCGCTCCCTCGTGTTCGCCGCCGCCGCCGGCTACGCCGCCTGCCTCGCCCTGCCCGCGCTCGCCCAGTACGGCGGTCCGGGAAGCGGCCACGGCCGTCCTCAGGGGGACGATCAGGAAGCGGCCAAGAAGAAGGCGCGCGACGAGGCCTTCGCCGGTCCCTCGGCTCTCCCCAAACTGGCCAACGCCGGTCCGTGCCCGTTCGTCAAATCGCTCTACGACGCGGCCCGCTACGTCGAATTCAGGAACGGCGTCGAGGCGTCCGCCGCGGTGGGCTACACCGGCGAGATCGACGATGTGGTCGCCGGCTGCGCCTACAAGGGGGCCGAGCCGATCAAGGTGCGGGCACAAATCCTTTTCGCTCTTGGCAGGGGTCCCCAGGCCGAAGGCCGCAGCCACACCTACGGCTATTGGATCGCGGTCACCGACCGCAATCACGCGGTGCTCGACAAGCAATCGTTCAGCCTGCCGGTGACATTCCCCGCCGGCCGGGACCGCGTTCTGGTGACCGAAACCATCCCCTCGATCGTCATTCCCCGGGCCACGACGACCGTCAGCGGCGGCAATTTCGAGGTTCTCATCGGCTTCGACGTCACCCCGGGAATGGCCGCCTTCAACCGCGACGGCAAGCGTTTCCGCCCCAACGCCGGCGAGACGGCGACCGCGAACCAGGCGTCCGCCACCCCATGAGCGACATCCGCTCGGCGCTTCGCGCCGAGGCGCAGGGCGCTTTCGCCGCTCTCGGCCTGGACCGCGACTACGGCCGGGTGACGGTTTCGGACAGGCCGGACCTCGCCGATTTCCAGTGCAACGGCGCCCTCGCCGCGGCAAAGGCCGCGCGCCGCGACCCCCGCGAGATCGCCGCCGCCGTCGCCGAGACCCTGCGCGCCTCGCCGCTCATCGACAGCGCCGAGGTCGCCGGACCCGGCTTCGTCAATCTGCGGGCGAGCGGCCCCGCCCTCTCGGCGCGCGCGAACGTCCTGACCGCCGATGAGCGGACCGGCGCGGCGCGCGTGTCCGCCCCCCGCCGGGTGCTCATCGACTACGGCGGTCCGAACGTCGCCAAGGAGATGCACGTTGGCCACTTGCGCGCCTCGATCATCGGCGAGGCGGTCAAGCGAATCTTCCGATTTCGCGGCGACGAGGTGCTGGGCGACGCTCATTTCGGCGACTGGGGATTCCAGATGGGCCTCCTCATCGCCGCCTGCGCCGACGCCGACCCGGCGATCGCGGCCATGCTCGGGCGGCTCGCGACGAAACCGGCCGGCTTTTCCCCCGCCGACGAGGCGGCCGTGGACGACGACCTGTCCAGGCGCATTTCCCTGAGCGACCTCGACCGCCTCTATCCCACCGCCGCCGCCCGGGCCAAAGCCGAGCCGGCCTGGCGCGAGAGGGCCCGCCGCGCCACCGCCGAGCTTCAGGAGGGGCGCTTCGGCCACCGCCTGATGTGGCGCCATTTCGCCCAGCTCACCCGCGCGGCGCTGGAGCGGGATTTCCACGCCATCGGCGTCGATTTCGACCTGTGGCGCGGCGAGAGCGACGTCGACCCGCTGATCCCGGGAATGATCGAGGACCTCCGGGAAAAGGGTCTCCTCATCGACGACCAGGGCGCGCGCATCGTCCGCGTGGCCCGCAACGACGACAAGCGCGAGGTTCCCCCGCTTCTCGTGGTCTCCTCCGAGGGGTCGGCCATGTACGGGACCACCGATCTGGCCACCGTTCTCGACCGGCGGCGCGCATTCGATCCGGATCTGGTGGTCTATGTCGTCGACCAGCGGCAGTCGGACCATTTCGAGACCGTGTTCCGCGCCGCCCTGCTCGCCGGCTACGCCAAAGAGGGGGAACTCGAACACGCCGGCTTCGGCACGATGAACGGGACCGATGGCAAGCCGTTCAAGACCCGAGAGGGGGGCGTGCTCAAGCTGCGCGACCTGATCGACATGGTGGTGGGCAAGGCGCGCGAACGCCTCGCCGAGGCGGGCCTCGGAACCGAACTCTCCTTCGAAGCGTCTGAGGAAACGGCGCGCATGGTCGGCGTCGCCGCCCTCAAGTTCGCCGACCTGATCAATTTTCGCGGCACATCCTACGTCTTCGACCTCGACCGCTTTTCTAGCTTCGAGGGCAAGACCGGACCCTATCTTCTCTATCAGGCGGTGCGGATCAAATCGCTTCTGCGCAAGGCGGCGCAGAGCGGCCTCGCCCCGGGCGCCATCGCCGTCGAGGCCCCCGCCGAACGCGACCTCGTCCTGGTTCTGGACGCCTTTGGCGCCGCGGTGGCGGACGCCTGTGACAAGCGCGCGCCCAATCTGGTCGCCGACCACGCCTGGCGCCTCGCCCAGACCTTTGCCAGGTTCTACGCCGCCTGCCCGATCCTCGCCGCCCCCGCCCCCGAAGCCCGCGCCTCCCGCCTCGCCTTGGCCGCCACCACGCTGAGGCAACTGGAACTCGCCCTGGACCTTCTCGGCATCGAGGCGCCGGAGAGGATGTGACGTGGGAGCAAGCGCGTCTCCTCCCGTTGGGCTGGAAAAAGCATGCCCATATTCCGAAGCGTTTTCGCGGCGGTCGCCCCCCTTTCCCTTGACTCTCCCTCACCCCTCCCCCAGTTTCCGCCCGGCTCTCGCGGGAGAGGCCGGGTGTCTCGAACCAAGCCCGGCGCCGAAGGCGCAACCGCCCCGGAAACGCTCAGGCAAAAGGACCGCGAGGGCCAGAGACACGCTGGAAAGAGCTTGGCCGCGCGTGCGGCCCGGTTCGCCGAAGGAGCAAGGGCGTCCGGATACCCCCGGCCAAACGCCCGGAATCTCTCAGGCCCAAGGGACAGCGGGGGCGCGCGATGAAGGGCGGGATCCTCCGCCGGCGCGTTCCAGCGGAGCACCCATTCGGCGGCCATGTCCGATCCAGCTCTGAAAACTACATGCCTGACCGCGGATCACCGCGCGCGGGGCGCCCGCATGGCCCCGTTCGCCGGCTATGACATGCCGGTCAGCTTCCCCATGGGAGTCCTCAAGGAACACCTGTGGACCCGCGAGCACGCGGGGGTGTTCGACGTCTCGCACATGGGCCCAGCCTTCCTCGATCTCGTGACCCCCACCGGCGACGCCGAGGCCGATCATCGCGCGGTTTCCGCCATCGTCGAAACCCTCGTCAGTAGCGACATCGCCGGGCTCGAGCCGGGCCGGCTCCGCTACACCCTGCTCCTGAACGCCGAAGGGGGAATGGAGGACGATCTGATGATCGGCCGCCCGGCCGAGGCGCAGCCCACCGGACGTCTCTACATCGTGGTCAACGCCGCGACCAAGGACGCCGACTTCGCCGCCATCGCCGCGGCCGCCGGCGGCCGCGCCCGCCTCACCCGCGCCGACGACCGCGCCCTCATCGCCGTTCAGGGACCCGAGGCCCAAGAGGCGGTCGGCGCCATCCTGCCGGACGCCGCCGCCCTCACCTTCATGAGCTTCGCGGCGATGGCCTTCGAGGGCGAGCAACTTCTCGTCGCCCGCGGCGGCTATACCGGCGAGGACGGCTTCGAAATCCTCGTCCCCCCCGCCGCCGTCGAGGCCTTCATGGCCCGGCTGATGGCCGACGAAAGGGTCGCCCCCATCGGCCTGGGCGCCCGCGATTCCCTCCGCCTCGAGGCCGGCCTTCCGCTCTACGGCCACGACGCCGACCAGACCGTCTCGCCGATCGAGGCCGGCCTCGCGTTCGCGGTGTCGAAGAAGCGGCGCAAGGCGGCCGACTTTCCCGGCGCCGCGCGGATCCTCCGTGAGCTGGCGGATGGACCGGCGCGGGTGCGCGTCGGCCTTCGCGTGCTCGAGGGCGCTCCGGCGCGCGAGGGCGCGGCGATCGCCGACGACGCCGGCACGGTCGTCGGCGTCGTCACCAGCGGCGGCTTCTCCCCCAGCCTTCGCGCCCCTATCGCCATGGGATTTGTCGCCCCGTCTTCCGCGGCCCCCGGAACCGCCCTCTCGGTGATCGTGCGGGGCAAGCCGCAAGCCGCGGTCGTCGTCGCCCTTCCCTTCGTTCCCCATCGCTATCGCCGCTGACAAGGATTTCCGCCATGCGCTTCACCAAAGATCACGAGTGGGTCGATCTTTCCGGCGACATCGCCACCATCGGCATCACCGCCTGGGCCGCCGAACAACTGGGCGACGTGGTCTTCGTCGAGCTTCCCGAGGCGGGCAAGGCGGTCGAGGCCGGCGACGCCCTGGCGGTGGTCG
>JBDTKQ010000055.1:0-3347 GCA_039935235.1 Caulobacteraceae bacterium | reverse complement strand
CCTCGGACATGGGTGGCCGGGCTCTTCGATACGCTTCATGTCGATCAGCCGATGAGGGTTCTGGTCCCGGCCGCTGACTGGTTGCGCCTCGATGTCTCGCTGTGTCCGCCGGGCGCCGCTCCGATCGTCGACGATGTCTCCTTCCGCCGCCGGACGCTCGACTTCAGGCGTGGCGGGCTCATCACTGAAAGCCGCATCGAACACCTGCACGGCAGAGCGACGCGCCTGCGTGTGCTGAGGCTGTTGTCGATGCACAGTCGTGGGCTGGGACTGCAACTCGTTCAGCTGGATGTCGACGCCGAAGCCATGGAGGCAACGCTCGAAGCGTCTTGCGAGGGATTGGAGTTCGGCCTGATCACCGAACGCCTGGAACAGGGGCTGGGCGTGTGGCGCACCCATGCGACGGGCAAGCGCCTCGCGATGGCCGTGGCCGTGTCGCTGCTTGTCGACGGCCAGGTCGTTGCGCCAAAGGCGCTGGGGCCATTCCAATGGTCCTGGACGTGGACCACCCGACCCGGCCAGGTCGTTCTCTTCGAGCGCATGGTCGCGTTCGCCCGAGCCGATATCCCGACGCAAGATCCCGCGGAGCAAGCCCTGGCCCGACTCGCGTCCGGGCAGACACTTGGCTGGGCCGGTGTCCTCGAGGAACACGAGGCGAGCTGGGCGCATCGCTGGCGGGAAAGCGATCTGGTGATCGGCGGCGATCCCGACGCCCAACACGCGTTGCGGTTCGCCCTTTTCCACCTCAACGCCGCCGCCAATCCGGAGGATGAACGCGTGTCGATCGCCGCCCGCGCCCTGACGGGGGCCGACTATCACGGGCATGTTTTCTGGGACACCGATATTCTCCTTCTCCCATTCTACACGCTGACTTGGCCCGAGGCGGCCCGCGCCCTGTTGATGTATCGCTTCCGCACCCTCGACGGCGCCCGCGCCAAGGCCAGGCGCTTGGGGTTCCGCGGCGCCATGTACGCCTGGGAGTCGGCCGACACCGGGGCGGAGATGACCCCCGAGCACGCCGTCGGCCCCGACCGCCACGTGATAGACATCCTGTGCGGCGCCCAGGAGGTGCATATCAGCGCCGACGTCGCCTATGCCGTCTGGCACTACTGGGAGGCGACCGGGGATGAGGCGTTCCTGCGCGAGGCCGGCGCGGAAATCCTCCTGGAGACGGCGCGCTTCTGGGCGAGCCGGGCACGGGCCGAAGCCGATGGCCAGAGCCACATCCGGGGCGTGATCGGGCCGGACGAGTACCACGAGACGATCGACGACAACGCCTTCACCAACGTGATGGCGCGGTGGAACATCCGCCGCGGCCTCGACACGGCGGCCTTGCTCAAAGAGCGGTGGCCCGCGCGCTGGGCGGCTCTGTCCAGCGCGCGCGAGCTCGACGACGCGGAGCTGCGGCAATGGGCCGACGTGGCCGACACCATGGCCACCGGACTCGATCCCGATACGGGGCTGTTCGAGCAGTTCGCCGGGTTCTTCAAGCTGGAGACCATCGACCTGGCGAGCTACGCCGGCCGCTCCGTGCCAATGGACGTGGTGCTCGGGCGGGAGCGCACCCAGTCCGCCCAGGTCATCAAGCAGGCCGACGTCGTGGCCTTGCTGGTTCTCCTGCCGGGGGAGTTCGCGGACGGGACGGCGGCCAGGAACTTCGCCTACTACGAGCCGCGCTGCAGCCACGGCAGCTCGCTCAGCGCCGGCCTGCACGGCGTGGCCGCGGCCCGGCTGGGCCAGTCGGGAACCGCGATGCGCTTCTTCCGACAGGCCGCGGCGATCGACCTCGCCGATACGAACGCCGCCATCGACGGCGGTGTGCACATCGCGTCCCTCGGAGGGATGTGGATGATGGCGGTGCTTGGCTTTGCCGGACTGACGACGAACGAGTCGGGCGTGGGCTTGAACCCTCAACTTCCAGATGGTTGGGAGAGCCTGGCGTTCGGTGTCCAATGGCGTGGCCGGCATGTTCTGGTGAGCATCGACGCGAGACGCAAGACGATCGAGGCCACGCTATCCTCCGGCGAGCCGATGGTGATCACGCTGGGAGAGCAGCAGCATCGGCTGCGCCGAGAGGCCCCGCTCGTCGCCGAATTCGTGGTCGAGGCCGTCGCGAAGCCGCCGGCCAACAAAGAAATTCCGCAATGCAAGTCGTCCTGATTGCCGAAGTGAATCGGTCCACGCGCTTTGAAGGCGGAGGGCGTCCGTGGCTTTTGATGGGGCGCCTGTTCGCCTGAAGCGCGGGGAGGGTCCCCGCGGGCCGCATAGGCATGATGGAGGCGAGACGAATCCGCCTCGGCGGGCCGCTCGTCCTTTCAGAGCTTGAGGGCGCGGAGCCGCAGGGCATTGGCGATCACCGAGACGGAACTCAGCGACATGGCCAAGGCGGCGATCATGGGGCTCAGGAGAAGATGGAACGCCGGGTAGAGAACGCCGGCGGCGATCGGAATTCCGAGCGTGTTGTAGGCGAAGGCGAAGCCCAGGTTCTGGCGGATGTTGCGCATGGTCGCCCGGCTGAGCGTTCGCGCTCGCGCGATGCCGGAAAGGTCGCCTTTGACCAGGGTGATCCCGGCGCTCTGCATCGCGACCTCGGTTCCCGTGCCCATCGCGATACCGACGTCCGCCGCCGCGAGGGCCGGCGCATCGTTGACGCCGTCGCCGGCCATGGCCACGACACGGCCCTCGGCCTTGAGCGTCTCGACGATGCGGTGCTTGTCTTCGGGCAGGACCTGAGCCTCGACCTCGTCGATGCCGAGCGTACGGGCGACCACGGCGGCCGTGTCGGCATGGTCACCGGTCAGCATGACGATCCGCAGACCCTCCGCGCGGAGGCGGTCCAAAGCGGCCTTTGTTGTCGTTTTGATCGGATCGGCGACGGCGATGACGCCGGCCGCCTGTCCATCGACGCTGAGAAAGAGGGCGGTGGCGCCCTCCTTGCGCAAGCGTTCGGCCTCACCGGCAAGGCCACCGAAATCAACCTTGCCGCCCTCCATCAGCTTGCCGTTGCCGAGGCTCACGGCGCGGCCGTTCACCTTGCCGGTTACGCCTTGGCCGGTGACGGAGGTGAATTCGGTGACTTCGGAGGTCGTCAGCTTCCGCTCGGACGCCGCGGCGAGGACGGCGGCGGCGAGGGGGTGCTCGCTGGACCGCTCCAGGGCCGCGGCGAGGCCCACGACCTCCTCTTCGGTGTAACCTCGAGCAGCGACAACCGCCGTAACCTTCGGCCGACCCTCGGTCAGGGTGCCGGTCTTGTCGATCACCAGGGTGTCGACCTTTTCCATACGCTCCAGCGCTTCGGCGGACTTGATCAGCACGCCGGCGCCCGCGCCCTTGCCGATGCCCACGCC
>JBDTKQ010000054.1:0-13040 GCA_039935235.1 Caulobacteraceae bacterium | reverse complement strand
GCCACGCCCGCATCCTGCAGGATCACGATTTCCATGAATTCAAGATCAGCGTGAAGGCCTCGGACGTCTTCATGACCGTCGCCGCCTATCAGATGCTTTCCGAAGCTATCGATTGTCCGCTGCATCTGGGAGTCACGGAGGCCGGCGCCCTGCGCTCGGGAACCATCAAATCGGCGATCGGCATGGGCGGCCTTTTGTGGGCCGGGATCGGCGACACCATCCGCGTCTCCCTCGCCGCCGACCCGGTGGAGGAGATCAAGGCCGGGTTCGACATTCTCAAGTCGCTCGGGCTACGCCACCGGGGCGTCAACATCATCGCCTGTCCGTCGTGCGCGCGGCAGGGCTTCAATGTGATCGAGACCGTCAACAAGCTCGAAGAACGGCTGAAACACATCTCCGCGCCGATGAGCCTGTCGATCATCGGCTGCGTGGTTAACGGGCCGGGCGAGGCCTTGATGACCGATGTCGGCTTCACCGGCGGCGGCGCCGGATCGGGCATGGTCTACCTGGCCGGCAAGGCCCACCACAAGCTCGGCAACGAGGGCATGGTCGATCATATCGTCGAACTGGTCGAGGCTCGGGCCGCCGAGATCGAGGCGGTCGAGGCGGCCAAGCCCGCGCCCGCGCTCCAGGCGGCGGAATAGCCGCTCTTGCCTCCTCGCCGGTCCGCGGGTTAGGTCGGGCGACAACTTTTGATGGGAGAGACCGGAATGTCCGCCGACGGCGCCTGGAAGACGACGATCAATTCGCCGATGGGGGTCCAGGAAGGAACCCTGAATATTGCCACCAGCGGGGCCACCTTCACCGGCAAGATGGAAGGCCGCATGGGGACCCAGGATATTTCCGGCAAGGTCGAAGGCGACACCCTCACCTGGTCGGCGGCGATTACCACGCCCTTCCCCATGACCCTCGAATTCACCGTCGCGGTGAACGGTGACGCCATGACCGGCAGCGTCAAGGCCGGATCGTTCGGTTCCTCGCCCCTTACCGGGGTGCGGGCCTGAACTAGTCGCGGGGCCGCCGCCTCGATGGCGGAGAGCGGGACGCCGCGGGCGACCCTCGTCGGCGCGTGGACGGCCGCGAGGAAGCGGCTTGAGGCGGCCGGCGTCGAGGGTCCGGTGATCGACGCGCGCCTTCTGGTCGAGGCCGCCGGGGGCGCCAGCCGCGCCGACATCGTCGCCGATCCCCACCGGGTGCTCACCCCCGAACAGGCCGCCGCGCTCGAGGCCTGGCTCGTTCGGCGCGAAAGGCGCGAACCGATCAGCCACATCCTCGGGGCCAAGGGCTTCTGGAAGATCATGCTCAAGGTGACGCCGGACGTGCTCACCCCCCGTCCCGACACCGAAACCATCCTCGACGTGGTCCTTCCCCTCTTCGGCGAGGCGCAGGCGTTTTCGGTGCTCGATCTGGGGGTCGGCTCGGGGGCGATCCTTTTGGCGATCCTAGCCGAGCGGCCCCGAGCCCGCGGGCTCGGAGTCGATGTCTCGGAGGAAGCTCTGGCCGTGGCTCGGGAGAACGCCGCCAATCTGGGCCTCGCCGGCCGCTGCGCCCTTCTCCGCGGCGACTGGACCGCCGGGCTCGCGTCCGGGCAGTTCGATCTGGTGGTGGCCAATCCGCCCTATATCGCCAGCGGCGAGATCGCCGGCCTCGCGCCCGAAGTGCGCGATCACGAGCCCCGCGTGGCCCTCGACGGTGGACAGGACGGCCTGGTTGCCTACCGGGTCCTCGCGCCGGAGATCCTGCGGGTGCTCAAGGTGGGCGGCCGCTTCGCCGTGGAGATCGGCCACGATCAGCGCGAGGCGGTGGAGAGCCTGTTCGCCGCCGCCGGCGCCGGAGATGTCGCGACCGCCCGCGATCTGGCGACCCGCGACCGCGTCGTCTCCGGATCGAAGAAAGCCCTTGGACAATCGTCCGAGAGTCGCTAGATACGCCCATCTCCCGCGCATTCGTGGAAAGATCGGTCGCCGTCCCCCGAGGCGCCGCGCGCCGACGGGATAGCCGGCCAAGCCGGGCGCCGTTCTCCGCCAGGCGGACGGTCGAAACCAAGCCCTTCGGTTCACCTTGTACGGGCTTCGCTCCGAGGGACAATCGCCACACTCAGGCCCGTCGGCGCCAATGCGTCACGCGGGCGACGGAACTCCGCGTCAGGAGCGGAAATTACATGCGAGATTTCAAGGGAATGAAGCGCCAGCGCGGTCGTAACCGCAACGGTGGCGGCGGTGGCGGCGGCGGCGGGGGCAAGCCTCAGCACAACACCAACCGGGCCTTCGACTCCAATGGACCGGAGGGCGTCAAGGTTCGCGGCGCCGCCCAGCACGTCTATGAGAAATACCAGCAGATGGCCCGAGACGCCCACACCGTGGGCGATCGGGTGCTGGCGGAGAACCACCTTCAGCACGCCGAACACTATTTCCGGGTGATGCGGGCCATGCAGCCGCTGCGTCCGGTGTCCGACATCATCGGCCGCGACCAGTTTGTCTCCGGCTACGACATCGACTTCGAGGACGAGAGCGGGGCGGGCGCCGAGGCGGGCGAGGGCGAGAACGAAAGCGAGACGAACGAGGCGGACGGCGGCGCCGAGGGCCAGCAACCGCGTTTCGACCAGCGCCGGGACGCCTGGCAGCGCGACGACCGCGGCCAGAATGATCGCGGGCAGAACGATCGCGGACAAAGCGACCGACCCGCGGCCGATCGCTTCCAGGGCGAGCGTGGCCAGGCCCAGGGCGACCGGCCGCGCGAAGATCGCGCGCCGCGCACCCTCCGCGACGAGCGTCCCCGCTACAATCAGGCCGAGCGCCCACGCTACGAGCGTTCCGACCGTGATTCGGCGACGGACACCGATCAAACGCGCGCGCCCGAGCCCCACGTCTCCGGCAGCGCGACCCCGGGCCAGCCCGCCTCGATGCTGCGCGCCGACGACGGCGACGTCAGCCACGCCCCGGCCTTCCTTCAGGTGCGACCGGCCGAAACCGGCGAGGAGGCCCGTCGCCCCCGCCGTCGCCGCGCCCCGCGCACCTTCGAGGGCGCCGAAGCGCCGCCGGCGAGCGACGACAAGGGCTGACTGTCAGCCGACGGCCGATCCGGCCCCAACCGGCGAACGCCAGCCCCAAGGGATACCACCGTGGCCCTCTGTCTCTTCACCCACCCGTTCTCGTCGTACAGCCAGAAGGCGCTCATCGCTCTCTATGAGAACGACACGCCCTTCACTCCGCGTGTGCTCGGCCCGGACGACCCGTCGGCGTCCGGGGATCTGGAACGGCTGTGGCCGCTGAAGAAGTTTCCCGTGCTGACCGATGGCGAACGCACCGTGATCGAGGCGACGTCGATCATCGAATATCTCGACCGGACATATCCCGGTCCCACCCGTTTGATCCCCGAGGAGTTCGACGCCGCGCTGGACGCCCGGACCATGGACCGGGTGTTCGACAACTATGTCATGACCCCGATGCAGACCTTTGTCGTCGACGCCATCCGCCCCGCGGAGACGCGCGATCCCCACGGCGTCGTCGCCGCGCGCGGCCTGCTCGACGCCGCCTATGGCTGGCTCGACGGCGTGATGGCGGCCCGGGAATGGGCGGCGGGGGGCGCCTTCACCCTCGCCGACTGCGCCGCCGCCCCCTCGCTCTTCTACGCCGACTGGGTTCACCCGATCGACCCCGGCCACGGTCACCTGCGCGCCTACCGCGCCCGCCTCCTCGCCCGCCCCTCCGTCGCCCGCTGCGTCGAGGAGGCGCGGCCGTATCGCCACCTCTTCCCCCCAGGCGCCCCGGATCGGGATTGAGCTTTCCCGGAGCGCGGGCGGCTCGCCCGCTTCAGGAGGCTCCCCGCGTTCGCGTGGCGATCTGCCAAATGTTTCCCCAAGGGTCCTCCACCATCGCCCGCCGATCGCCGTAGGGTGTGTCGAGAGGCGCCTCGATCGTCCGGGCGCCACGCGCGACCGCCTTTGCGTGCGCCGCGTCGGCGTCCGGGACATAGACATAGAGGAACGCGCGGTGCTCCCCGCGCGGCCCGGCGCCATCGCTGACCATGACCATGGCCTCGCCGATGCGAAGTTCCGCGGGCGCCGCCGCCCTCGCCTCGCCTGTGGCGCCGAACACATGCTTGATGAAGGCGACCGCGCCCGCCACGTCGGGGCTGAACAGGCGGGGAATCAGCGTCGGCCAGCCGTCCGGTTTGAAGTCGCTCATGGGATGCCCGCCTCGTGGCGCCTGTCTTTCCCCCATGATCGACATGGCGCCGATGTGTCGCAAGTGTTCCCGCAAGCTCGGGCGCGAGGACAAGGCGATGCGCAAAGCGCTCAAAGCGACCCTCGACGGCGAGGGGCGGAAAGGGGTGCGTCTGGTGGAGACCGGCTGTTTTTCGCTATGCTTGGCGCGCGGTCGGGTTCTGGCGACGACCGGGCAAAAGCGCGACCGCCGACTGATCGTCATTCAGCCCGGCGCTGCGATCGAACCGGCCCTCGCCTACCTACAGGCCCCGTGACCCCGCGCCAATGTCGCCCTATCTTGGGGTCATGACCGAGATGTTGGCGGACACCCCCGCGACCCTGGACGAAATTCCCCGCGCGCCGACGCAGGACGGGCCGAACGTGCGGCTCTATCTGGTGGACGGCTCGGGGTTCATCTTCCGCGCCTACCACGCCCTGCCGCCGCTCACCCGCAAATCGGACGGTCTTCCGGTGGGCGCGGTGCAGGGGTTCTGCAACATGCTGTGGAAACTCCTTGTCGACATGAAAGCGGCGCCCGACGCCCCGACCCATCTGGCGGTGATCTTCGACCATTCGGAAAAGACCTTCCGCACCGCCCTCTACCCCGCCTACAAGGCCCACCGGCCGCCGGCGCCGGAGGACCTGGTCCCGCAGTTTCCGCTCGTGCGCGAGGCGACGCGGGCGTTCGGCGTGCCGTGCCTCGAACTGGCCGGCTATGAGGCCGACGACCTGATCGCCGCCTATTGTTGCCACGTGCGCGACGCCGGCGGCGAGGTGGTGATCGTCTCCTCGGACAAGGACCTGATGCAACTGGTCGGCGAGCGGGTCTCCATGCTCGACACCATGAAAAACGTGCGCATCGGCCGCGCCGAGGTCATCGAGAAATTCGGCGTGCCCCCGGAGAAGGTCACCGACGTTCAGGCCCTGTGCGGGGATTCGGTGGACAATGTGCCCGGCGCCCCCGGGATCGGCATCAAGACCGCTTCGGCCCTGATCGGCGAGTACGGCGACCTCGACACCCTTCTGGCCCGCGCCGGCGAGATCAAGCAGGACAAGCGTCGCCAGACGCTGATCGATTTCGCCGACCAGATCCGCCTCTCGCGCGATCTCGTCACCCTCGATTGCGACACGCCCTTGCCGGCGGCCCTCGACACCCTCGCCGTCGAGGACCCGGACCCGGCGGCCCTCGCCGCCTTCCTCGAGGCCATGGAGTTTCGCACCCTCGCCCGCCGGGTGGGAGAGGCCGCGGGAGTCAAGCCCGCGCCCGCCGCGCCGGCGGTGCGCGAATCGGGGCCGATCGACACCAGCGCTTATGTCTGCGTGCGCGATCTGGCGACGCTGGAAGCGTGGATCGCCCGGGCCCGCGAGGCGGGGACCGTCGCCTTCGACACCGAGACCGACGCCCTTTCCTCGGCCAACGCCAATCTGTGCGGCGTGTCGCTGGCGGTGGCGCCGGGCGAGGCTTGCTACATCCCGGTGGGCCATTGCGAGGCCGACGGCCTGTCGCTGGAAGCGGCGGGGGACCTCGACCAGATCCCCCTCGAAGAGGTGATCGGGCGGCTCAAACCCCTCCTCGAAGACCCGGCGATCCTCAAGGTGGCGCAGAACGCGAAATACGATCTGGCGGTGCTCTCGCGCTACGGCGTGACGGTGGCCCCGGTCGAGGACACCATGCTGATCTCCTACGTGCTCGAGGCGGGCATGCACGGCCACGGCATGGACGAGCTTTCCGCCATGTGGCTCGGCCACCAGCCGATCAGCTTCAGACAGGTCGCCGGGACGGGGAAGGCCCAGAAGAGTTTCAAACACATCGCCCTGGACCCCGCCACCTGCTACGCCGCCGAGGACGCCGATGTTACCTTGCGGCTGTATCTCCATCTCCGCCCGCGGCTCGCGCGCGAGGGGCTGCTCACGGTCTACGAGACGCTCGAACGGCCCATGCCGGCGGTCCTCGCGGCCATGGAATGCCATGGGGTGCGGATCGACCCAGAGCGCCTGCGGCATCTCTCCCACGACTTTTCCATGCGCATGGCCGATTTCGAGGCCAAGGCCCAGGCGCTCGCCGGCCGGCCGTTCAATCTCGGCAGTCCCAAGCAGATCGGCGATGTCCTGTTCGGTGAACTGGGTCTCGCCGGCGGCAAGAAAACCGCCACCGGGGTGTGGAGCACCGACGCCGGCGTGCTCGAGGAGCTGGCGGCGAGCCATGAGCTTCCCCGGGTTCTTCTCGACTGGCGCCAGCTTTCCAAGCTCAAGGGCACCTATACCGAGGCCCTCGCCGCCGCCATCGCCCCGCGCACCGGGCGCGTCCACACCTCCTACGCCCTGGCCGCGACCACCACGGGCAGGCTGTCGTCCTCCGATCCCAACCTCCAGAACATACCCATCCGCACCGAGGAGGGCCGCAAGATCCGCGCCGCCTTCGTCGCCGAGGCGGGCCATGTGCTGGTGAGCGCCGACTACAGCCAGATCGAGCTTCGTCTCCTGGCGCACATCGGCGACATCGCCCAGCTCAAAAAAGCGTTCCGCGACGGCCTCGACATCCACGCCATGACCGCGTCGGAAATGTTCGGGGTCCCGGTGGAGGGGATGCCGGCGGAGACCCGGCGGCGGGCGAAGGCGATCAATTTCGGCATCGTCTACGGCATCTCGGCCTTTGGCCTCGCCAACCAGCTGGGCATCCCGCAAGAGGAGGCGGGGGCCTACATCAAGACCTATTTCGAGCGCTTCCCGGGCATCCGCGCCTATATGGACGCCACCCGCGCCCTCGTCCGCGAACAGGGCTTCGTCACCACTCTCTTCGGCCGGCGGATCAATATTCCGATGATCCGCTCCAAGTCCGTCGCCGAGCGCCAGTTCGCGGAGCGGGCGGCGATCAACGCCCCCATCCAGGGCGCCGCCGCCGACGTCATGCGCCGGGCGATGATCCGCATGCCCGCGGCCCTCGCCGACGCCGGCCTGACCGCGCGGATGTTGCTTCAGGTGCATGACGAACTGGTGTTCGAGGCGCCGGAGGTGGAGGGCGAGGCGGTCATCGCCGTCGCCCGCCGGGTGATGGAGTGCGCCGCGGAGCCGGCGGTCGCCTTCTCGGTCCCCCTCCTCGTCGAGGCCCGCGCCGCCGCCAACTGGGACGACGCGCATTAGCTTTGGAGCGCGGGTGTCCCGCCCGGGTCCCGAGGGAGGGAACGCTTCCGGGGGGGCGCGGCGTTTGGAAGGATGGCGATGGCGAAGGGCTCCAGCACGTGACCGCAGCCGAGAGCCCGCTTCCGCGGCGACCGCGACCGCTGTTTCCCCGCGTGGGAGCGGTGATCGGCGCCGCCCTGCTCCTCGCCATCGTCGTCTTTCTGCTGGTGTTCCAGTGGAACTGGCTGCGGGGACCCATCGCGCGGATCGCGTCGGGGCGACTGCATCGCCAGGTGACGATCACCGGCAACCTCGACGTGCGCCCGTGGTCGTGGTCGCCGAGCGCCACGGTGCACGGACTGGTTATCGGCAATCCGCCGTGGGCCGGAAAAGGGCCGATGGCCACCTTTCCGACCCTCACTCTCCAGGTGAAGATCCTGCCGCTGCTCACCGGAAAGCTCGTCCTCCCCCTCGTCGAGGCGGACCGGCCGAGCGTCGCCTTCGTGCGCGACGCCTCGGGACGGGCCAACTGGATCTTCAACCCCGGCCAACCGCCAAAGCCGCTGCCGGCGATCGGCCACCTGATCGTCCAGGACGGCGTCATGCGATTTTCCGACGCGAGACGCGGGTTCACCTTCGCCGGCGCAATGTCGTCCAACGAACAGGCCGGCGGCGCGGAGCGGGGGACCTTCGTGCTGAGCGGGAGGGGCCTTCTCAACGCGGTCCCGTTCACCGCCGTGGTCACCGGCGGCCCGCTGATCAAGGTCGACCGCAACCGGCCCTATCGGTTCACGGCCAAGCTCTCCGCCGGGCCGACGAGCCTCGCCATGGTCGGCGCACTTCCCCATCCGTTCGATCTTGCCCAGGTGTCGGGGCGACTGCACATCGTCGGCCCCGACGCCTCCAGCCTTTATCACCTGACCGGCCTGGCGCTGCCCAGCACACCCCCCTATGACATCGCCGGCGGTTTCGCCCGCGTGCAAGCCAACTACGCCTTCCACAAGATCCATGGTCGGATCGGCGACAGCGACATCGCCGGGAGCCTGTCGGTGGACGACCGGACCGGCCGCCCGTTCCTCACCGCCGATCTGGCGACCCGCCGCCTTCGCCTCGCCGATCTGCTGGCGGTAACAGGCGCGGCGCCCGGGAAAGCCGCCGGCCATACCCTGTCCCCGTCGCAAAAGATCGAGGGCGCCCGCCTCCACGCCGAACACCGGATCTTCCCCGATTCGCGGCTGGAGGTCGCCCGGGTGCGGGGAATGGATGCGCGCATGACCTATCGCGCGGGAACCGTGGTGGCGGGAAAGCTGCCGATCCGGGCGCTCTCGTTCAAGCTCGCCCTCGACCACGGGGTTTTGACCGTCGACCCCCTCGAGCTCACCCTGCCGCAAGGCCGGCTCGCGGGCATGGTGCGGATCGACGCGCGCAAGGCGATCCCCACCGTCGGGGTCGACCTTCGCCTGACCAATGCCGAAATCTCCACGCTGGTGACCAGCCGCGGCCCGACGCCCCCGATCGAAGGCGCCCTCTTCGCCCATGCGAAACTGTCGGGGGTCGGCGTTTCGGTGCGCGCGGCGGCGGCCGACGCGGCGGGAACCTTCACCGTCGCCATGCCGCACGGCGAGATCCGCAAGGCCCTGGCCGAACTTCTCGGTATCGACGCGGCCCGCGGCATCTTCCTGCTGATCACCAAAAACAACGGCGAGACCCCGATCCGCTGCGCGGTGGCGCAGTTCGACGCGCGCGGCGGCGTGCTCACGGCGCGGCGGATCGTCTTCGACACCGGTGTCGTGCTCGCCCTCGGTACGGGCCGGATCGACCTGCGCGACGAGACCTTCGACCTGAGGCTGGACGGCCACCCGAAGAAGTTCCGCCTGATCCGGATCAACGCCCCGATCACGCTCAAGGGTTCGCTCGAGGGGCCGAAGTTCAGCGTCGACATCGTCAAGGCCGTGCCCCAGGCCCTGATCGCCACGGCCATCGGCGCGCTCGCGGCCCCCCTCGCGGCCATCCTCCCTTTCGTCGGCCCCGGCCTGGCCAAGGATGTCGATTGCGGGCGGTTGATGGGAGAAGCGGCGGCGGCGGGGGTCCCGGCGGCCCGGCGATAGGCCGCGACGACGGCTTCCGGCCGCCGCGCCATGGCCGGCGGTTACCCGAGGCCAGGGGGCGCGGGAAGGACAACCGGGAGTTGCTCCGCCGCCCCGGCCGGTCCATCTGACGGCCATGCCGTTTGCCGCCGCCTACCGCGCCGACCCGGTCTTCGAGCGCCTCGGCCCGGAGTTCGCCGATCCGGTCGCCCCCGCCGCCTTCCCCGAGGCGACCATCCGCTTTCGCAACCAGAGAGCCGCGGCCTCGGTGGGCCTCGATACCCTCACCGACCGGGAATGGCGGGCGCATTTCGCGAGGTTCGAACCTTTGGAGGGCAACCAGCCGACGCCGCTGGCGATGCGCTATCACGGCCATCAGTTCCGGGTTTACAATCCCGATCTGGGCGACGGACGGGGATTCCTGTTCGCCCAGCTGCGCGAGGCGCGCACCTGGCGGCTGCTCGATCTGGGAACCAAGGGGTCGGGCCGCACCCCGTGGTCGCGCGGCGGCGACGGGCGGCTCACCCTCAAGGGCGGCGTGCGCGAGGTTCTCGCCACCGCCATGCTCGAGGCGCTCGGCGTCCCCACCTCGCGGTCGTTCTCCCTGATCGAAACCGGCGAGGCGCTCCAGCGCGGCGACGAGCCCAGCCCGACGCGATCGGCGGTGCTCACGCGGCTGTCCTGGAGCCACATCCGCTTTGGAACCTTTCAGCGCCATGCCGCATCGGATCGGGCCGATCTCGTCGCCGCGCTCGTCGATCACGTGATCGCCTTCTACTATCCCGCGCTTCACGGGGTGGAAAACCCCGCCGCCGCCCTCCTCGCCGCGGTTGTCGCCCGCGCCGCCACGCTTACCGCCGCGTGGATGGCCGCCGGCTTTGTCCACGGGGTGCTCAACACCGACAATATGAACATCACCGGGGAGAGTTTCGACTACGGGCCCTACCGCTTCCTTCCGCGCAACGATCCCGATTTCGTCGCCGCCTATTTCGACTCCGGCGGCCTCTACAGTTTCGGCCGGCAACCGGAGGCGGTGTTCTGGAACCTGCGCCAACTCGCCGGCGCCCTGGCCTGCGTGGCGACCGATACCGCGCCGCTGGCCGAGGCGCTCAACGGCTTTTCCGCCGCCTACCGCGGCGCGCTCGGCGCGGCCATGGTTCGGCGGCTAGGCCTCGCGTCGCGGTCCGCAGCCGAAGACGGCGATCTGGCCAACGCTGCCTTCCGCGCCCTGGCCGCGGGGGGCGCGGCGCTTCGGTGGGAGCCGTTCTTCTTCGACTGGTTCTGCGGCGCGGCGTCCGAGAGCCGGGCCCTCGCCGGCCCGCGCGGGGCGCTTTACCGGGGCGACGCGTTCGCGGCGTTTCGCGCGGCCATGGCCAGACACGCGCCGGATCGTCCCGAGCGTCTGAACGGCGCAGGGTTCGCCCGTCCCGAACCGGTCGAGCTGCTCATCGACGAGATCGAGGCCCTGTGGTCCCGCATCGCCGACGCCGACGACTGGGTCCCCTTCCACGCCAAACTCGCGGCCATCGAAGAGGCGCGGGAGGGGTGGGGGTTCTGAGATCGCGCGGCCCCGTCCTCACCGCCCGACGAATACGGGCGGCCGTTTCTCCAGAAAACTCGCTACCCCCTCGCGGTGATCCTCCGTCTCGAACAGGCGATGGATGGTGTCGATCGCCCAGGCGCCGATCTGGGCCGGATCGCCGGGGGTCGCGCGGCGAAGGCCCGCCTTCATCGCGGTCAGGGCCAGCGGCGGGTTGGCCGCGATCTTGCGGGCCATGGCCATCGCCGCGGTCATCAGGCCGGCGTGCGCCGTCACCGCGCTCACCAGTCCGATCCGCAAGGCCTCGGCGGCGTCGATGGCTTCACCGGTAAACAGCAGTTCCGCCGCCTTGGCCGGGCCGACGAGCGCGGGAAGTCGCCACAGTCCGCCGACGTCGGCGATCAGGCCGCGCTTGATAAAAAGTTCGGCGAACACCGCCCGCTCCGAGGCGATGCGAATGTCCGCCAGAATGGCCAGCTCCATGCCCCATCCCACCGCCGCGCCGTTCACCGCCGCGATCACCGGCTTGATGCAATCGATCGCCGCCATGGCCGCGGGGGTCGCCGTATGGACTTTCCCCGCGGTGGCCGGCCGGGCCTCGCCGGTCATCGTCTCCTTGACGTCCTCCCCCGAACAGAAGGCCGGGTCCGCCCCGGTGACGACCACGCAGCGCACCGCCGGATCGCCGCTCGCCACCGCCAACGCCCGGGCGATCTCGTCATAGGCCCGGCGGTTGAGGGCGTTGCGCCGTTCGGGCCGGTTGAGAGTAATCGTCGCCACGCCCGCATCCACGACATAGAGGAGTGAGGTGAAGGCGTCGGGATCGATCGTGGCTTCGGTCACGGGGGTTTCCTGCTGCTGGACTGACTTTGTCGACACCCACTATCGAGGCGCCATGGCCAACGACCAAGCCCCCCGGTCCGATCTGCCCTCGGTCGGCGCCGTGAGAGACAATCACCGGTTCGACGCCGGGCCGCTGGAGGCGTGGATGGCGGCCAATGTCGAGGGCTCCGCCGGTCCCCTCGATATCGCCCAGTTCAATCGCGGCGCCTCGAACCCCACCTTTCTGTTGACCGCGGGGGAAGGGCGCTTCGTCCTGCGCAAGAAACCGCCGGGCGCGCTGCTGCCGAGCGCCCATCAGGTGGACCGCGAATATCGGGTGATGAAGGCGCTGGGCGAGGCGGGATTTCCGGTCCCGCCAATGCGCGCCCTGTGCGAGGACGAGCGCGTCATCGGCTCGGCCTTCTACGTCATGGATTTCATGGAGGGGCGCATCTTCCGCGACGCCCGTCTGCCGGGACTCGCGCCCGCCGAGCGGGCGGCGATCTACGACGATCTCAACGCCACGCTCGCGCGCCTTCACGCCGTCGACTGGCGCGCCGCCGGCCTCGGGACTTTCGGCCGGCCGGGAGGCTATTTTCAGCGGCAGGTGGCCCGCTGGATCGCCCAGTACCGCGGCGCCCAGACCGAAGACATGCCGGACATGGAGCGCCTGATCGCCGAACTTCCGGCGCGCGCGCCGGCGGACGACTCCGTGACCATCGCCCACGGCGACTACCGGCCGGAGAACGTCATGTTCCACCTGACCGAACCCAGGGTGATCGCCGTCCTCGACTGGGAACTTTCCACCCTCGGCGCCCCCCAGGCCGATATCGCCTACAACTGCATCCTCTGGCACTCGCGTTCGGAAAGCTGGGGGTCCCTGGTCGCGACGGACTTCGCCGCCACCGGCATTCCCGACGAAGGCGACTACGTCGCGGCGTATTGCCGGCGGACGGGCCGGGACGGCATTGCCGACTTCGACGTGTGGCTGGCCTTTTCCCTCTTCCGTCTCGCCTCCATCGGCCAGGGGGTGTTCAAGCGCGGCCTCGACGGCATCGGCACCCAGGCCGCCGCCGGGCGGGACAATTCCCAGACCCGCGCGCTGGCGGGCACGGCGGTGGAAATCCGGGAGCGCTACGGCGCGCGCGCCGCCGGCGCCGGCGGTCGCGCCCCCGCCTGCGTCTCGATCCCGGCGTTCACCTCGGCGCCGAGAAGGGCGATGATCGCCGAAAGCCAGATCCACACCATCAGGCCGATGGCCGTT
>JBDTKQ010000053.1:0-2026 GCA_039935235.1 Caulobacteraceae bacterium | reverse complement strand
GCGCGCCGACAAACTCGATGCGCTGATGGCCGGGAACCCGGTCGCGATCTACACCGCCAACATCGGCTGCTCGCTCCATCTGAGCGAAACCGCCCCGGTTGCCGTGCGCCACTGGATCGAGGCGTTGGACGATCTGCTGTAGCTACTCCATCCCCAGCGACTCGGCCGCCGCGCGGTGGACGACCTTGCCGCCCTGAACATTGAGGCCCTCGGCGAAGCCCGGGTCCGCGGCGAACGCGCCGTCGATGCCCTTTCCCGCCAATGCCGAAATATACGGCGCCGTCGCCGCGCTCAGCGCATAGGTCGAGGTCAGCGGCGCGGCGCCGGGCATGTTGGCCACGCAATAGTGGATCACCCCGTCGACCACGAAGGTGGGGTCGGCGTGGGTGGTGGGATGGCTGGTTTCGAAACACCCGCCCTGATCGATGGCCACGTCCACCAGAACGGCGCCCTTCCGCATCCGTGAAAGATCGGCGCGGGTGACCAGCTTGGGCGCGGCGGCGCCGGGAATGAGCACGCAGCCAATCACCAGATCGGCGGTGGGCAGCGCCTCGGCCACCAGATCGTGGGTCGAATAGCAGGTCTTCAACCGTCCCCCGAACTGGTCGTCGAGTTGTTCGAGCCGGGCGGCCGAAACATCGTAGAGGGTGACATCGGCGCGGTGGCCGATGGCCATTTCCGCGGCGTGCTTGCCGGCGACCCCGCCGCCCAGGATCAGCACCTTGGCCGGAAGGACGCCCGGCGCGCCGCCCAGAAGAACCCCGCGACCGCCGGCCGGTTTGAGCAGGTGATAGGCCCCCACGTCGACGCTCATCCGTCCCGCGACCTGGCTCATCGGCGCCAGAAGCGGAAGGCGTCCCCACCGGTCGGAAATCGTCTCATAGGCGATCGCGGTGGCGCCGGACGCCATCAGGCCCCGCGCCTGGTCGGGGTCGGCGGCGAGGTGAAGATAGGTGAACAGGATGTGGCGCGGCTCGAGCCGGGCGATCTCTTCGGGCTGCGGTTCCTTGACCTTGACGATCATCTCGGCGGCGGCGAACACCGCCTTCGCGTCGGGAAGGATTTTTGCGCCCACATCGGCGTAGACGGTGTCGGCCAAGCCGATCCCGGCCCCGGCTCCGGCCTCCACGAATACCTCGTGGCCCTCGCGACACAGCCTCTGGACGACGCCCGGCGTCGCGCCGATGCGGAACTCCAGAGTCTTGATCTCCTTGGGAATGCCGATCCGCATGCGTGACGCGCCTTTTCATGAGGGGTGCGCGAGGCTCTAACACGGTCGCCGCGGTCTAGGCGACACCTCGGCGGAAGCGCGGCTCCTCGACCAGAACGATCAGCACCACCAAGGCTGAAGCCAGAAGGCCGATCGACACCCCGAACAGCACCTCATAGCCGAAGGTGGCGGCGATCACACCGCCGGCGAGCGGGCCGATGGTCGACATCAGCCCTTGGGCGGTGGAGGTCAGGGCCAGGCGCATGGCCATGTCGTCACGCGCGCCGAACTCCAGCACCATGGTCTGGGAGCTCATCAGAAATCCCGATTGCGCGGCGCCCAGGCCGAAGAAGGCGATGAAGATCAGGGCGTGGACGTCCAGAGTGATGGGGCCGAGCGTCGAAAGGTGGTGTCCAGGCAGGGTGGGCGCGGCCATCGGGAGCCCCGTCGCCGCGATCCACAGGACCACCGAGACGATGAAAGTCACGCGAAAGCCGAAGCGGTCGCCGGCCAGTCCCCAACCCAGATTGGTCACCGTGTCGGCTCCGAGGAAAGCCAGCGAGACGAGGCCGAGGTTCTTTCCGTTCAACGCCATCGAGTGGCCGGCGTAGAGAATATAGAAAGGGGCCGCGACCCGCCCCGCCACCGCCAGGGTCTGGGCGATCATGAAATACATGAACCCGCGGTCCTCGCGAAAAAGCCCGGGAAACTCCTTCACCCGGTCCACCAGCCGGCTCTTGGCGCGGATGGTCGGCGGGATCGGCTCGCGCATCAACAGACGAAGGGCGGTGAGACCAAGGCTGGTCAGGACGAACG
>JBDTKQ010000052.1:0-3090 GCA_039935235.1 Caulobacteraceae bacterium | reverse complement strand
GGGCCGACACCCCGCCCGACGGTCCCACCCGATCGTAGGGAAGACAGTCCCACGCCGGAAACACGAGGGTTTCGATTTCCGGCGCGAAAAAGGCCATGGCCTCGACGAAGGCCGAGGCGCGCGAGGCGTCGCGGGCGACGAACACGGTGACCCCTCCGCGGGCGCGGGCGATGTCGCCCATCGCCAAGGCGTCGAATCCCTCGGGCGCGCCGCTGAGTTGCACGGCGCCGGGATCGGCGGTCGCCCGCTTGATGTCGGAAGACTGGGACAGAGGAATGCCTGCGGTCAGCCGCCGTGGGCGGTATGGGGGTTGGCCGCGACGAAAGCGCGAATGGACGCCAGAACGTCGTGGTCGAACTCTCGCGGAGCGGCCGCCGTTCCGGTGACCCAGCCGTAGATATCGTGATCGGCCTGTTCGAGCAGCGCCTCGAACCGGACGAGCTGCGGAGGCGTCATTGCCCGGGCATGACTGTCGGCGAACGGCCCCAAAATCAGGTCCGCCTCACGAAATCCCCGCCGCCAGGCACGAAACCTGACCCTGTTCAGCGTCGTCTCTTCCATCGGTCGCCGGCGATATAGAGGGTGTCCGGCGGGCGCGCCAGCCCGCCCTAGCCCGCGTCGCGGAAATACGGCTCCACCGCGCCTTGAAGCTTGACCGTCATCGGCTTGCCGGTGCGGGTGACCGTGGTTCCCACCGTCAGGCGCACCCAACTTTCGCTGGCGCAATATTCCTCGACATTTGTCTTGTCGACGCCCTTGAACCGCACCCCCACCCCCCGTGCGAGGAGGGCCTCGTCATAATACGGGCTCGCCGGATCGGCGGAGAGGCGGTCGGGGGGTGTTTCGCTCATGGGGCGCGCTCGCGATGCAATGGCGCCGCTGATAGCGCGACAAGGGGCGTGTGACGACCGTCATCGCGGAAGCGACGGTGAAAACCACGCGCGAGAGCGGCGGCAAGGCGCCCTATAGTCGCCCCCCATGCGCCCCGAGAGTCTCTTTCCGCTGTTCGCACCGGTGACGTCGCTGAAAGGGGTGGGCAGCCGGGTCGCGCCCCTGCTCGAGCGGGTCGCCGGACCGCTGGTGCGCGATGTTTTGTTTCTTTGCCCGACCGGCGTCGTGACCCGACCGGTGGTCGATGTGGCGGACGCCCGGGAGGGTGAGGTCCAGACCCTGATCGTGACCGTCGAATCCCATCGGCGGCCCGTGCGCGACAACCAGCCGTGGATCGTGCGGGTATTCGATCGGACCGGCTTTCTCGCGCTCGCCTTCTTCAAGGCCCAAGGCGGCCATCTCGAAAGACAACATCCCGTGGGAGCGTCGCGGGCGGTGAGCGGCCGGGTGGAGATCGACCGTTACGGCGCGGGATTCCAGATCGTTCATCCCGACTACATGGTTCCCGCCGAACGAATTTCTGAAATCCCGCCCGTCGAGGCCATCTACCCGGCGACCGCCGGTCTGGCGTCGCGATCGGTGCGCCGGTTCGCCGAGGAGGCGCTCGCCCGCGCGCCCGTGCTCGTCGAATGGCAGGATCCCGCGTGGCGCGCGGCCCAGCGGTGGCCCGACTGGCGCGAGGCCGTCGAGGCGCTGCACACCCCTGACGGCGAAGTCGACCTCTCGCTCAACTCCGCGCATCGCCGCCGCCTCGCTTTCGACGAACTCCTCGCCCACCAGCTGGCCCTCGCCCAGCGCAAGCGAGTCGGTCGGGCCCACGCGGCGCCGGTGATCCCGGCCGGCGCCCTGGCCCAACGGGCGACCGTCACCCTCCCCTTCAGGCTCACCGACGCCCAGATCCGCGCCCGCCGGGAGGTCGGCGACGATCTTGCGTCGGGGCAGCGCATGACAAGGCTCATTCAGGGCGATGTGGGAGCCGGCAAGACGGTGGTCGCCATGCTCGCCATGCTCGATGTGGCGGCGGCCGGTCGCCAGGCGGCCCTGATGGCTCCCACCGAAATCCTCGCCCGCCAGCATTTCGAAACCATCGCCGGGCCCCTGACCGCCCAAGGCGTGCGCGCCGTCCTTCTCACGGGGCGGGACAAGGGGGCCGCGCGGATGGAGAAGCTCGCGGACCTGGCCTCGGGCGGGGCGTCGGTCGCCGTCGGCACCCACGCCCTCTTTCAGAAGGACGTGACCTTCGCCAGCCTCGCTCTGGCGATCGTGGACGAGCAGCATCGCTTTGGGGTCGCCGAACGCGGGCGGCTTCAGGACAAGGGCGAGGGGGTTCACCTCCTTGCGATGTCCGCGACACCGATCCCGCGAACGCTCGAATTGACCATCTACGGGGATCTGGACGTCTCGCGCCTGGACGAGAAGCCACCGGGCCGAAGGCCGGTCGCCACCCGCGCCGTCCCCATGAGTCGGCTGCCCGAGGTGGTGTCCCGCTTGCGCCGCGCCGTCGCCGGGGGCGCCCAGGCCTTCTGGGTATGCCCCCTCGTTTCCGATTCCGAACTTGTCGATCTCGCCGCCGCCGAGGCGCGGGCGGCGACACTCCGGACGGTGTTTGGCGAGAGCGTCGGCCTCGTCCATGGCCGCCTTCCGGCCGCGCAAAAGGACGAGGTGATGGCCCGCTTCGCCGGGGGGGATCTTGCGATCCTGGTGGCGACGACCGTGGTCGAGGTCGGCGTGGATGTTCCTGCCGCGGCAATCATGGTCATCGAACAGGCGGAGCGCTTCGGCCTCGCTCAGCTGCACCAGCTACGCGGCCGGGTCGGCCGGGGAACCGCGGAAAGCAGCTGCGTGCTCCTCTACGATCCGCCGCTGTCGGAACTCGCCACGCGCCGTCTGGACATCCTTCGCCGCACCGACGACGGGTTCGAGATCGCCGAACGAGACCTCGAGCTGCGCGGCGGCGGCGACCCTCTGGGCCTGCGGCAGAGCGGGTTTCCCCTCTATCGTCTGGCCGATCCGGTGGCGCATGGCGACCTGATCGCCGCGGCCGCCGACGACGCTCGGCTGATCCTGGCCCGGGACCCGGCTCTCGCCTCTCCGCGAGGCGAGGCGTTGCGCGTGCTTCAGGAACTGTTCGACTGGCGGCCGGGTTCACCGCTAGGAACGGGCGGCTGAGGCGTCCCAAGCGGTCGCGCGGCGCATGGC
>JBDTKQ010000051.1:0-4095 GCA_039935235.1 Caulobacteraceae bacterium | reverse complement strand
GACCAACCGCGCGCCGAAGACCACCACGATCGCGGCGACGATGCACACGACCGCGAGGACCATCATCGCCCAGAAGGCGCGGTTCATCACCCGGCGGCCGGCATAGGCGCCTGGATCGCGGGTCGGGGCCAGCTCGGCGGCGTCGGACGGGGCGTTCATGGCGGTGTTCTACAAGCCTCGGTCGCTCAATAGACTTAACAGCGCATCCTCATTGGGCAAAGCGGCCACCGCAAGCCGTCCACCGGCCGCGGCCACCAAGGGTTCGGCGACCGCCGGCGAGAGGCAGAGCAGCCAGAGAGCCGGAGCGGGCGTCCGGCGCAGGCGATCGGCCACAAGCCGCGCCGCCTTCGGCGAGTGGACCAGCGCCGCGGCGAGGCGCGAAATGTCCATCCGGATCCGCGTCGGGATGGTCTCGTAGAGGGCGGTGGCCCGCGCGGCGATCCCGGCCCCAAGAAGATCTCCGACGAGATCGCCGGCCGGCTCGGCGGCTCGGGGATGGAGGACGACGCCCGAAAGCCGGGGCGTCGCCGCGACGATCGTCCGGGCAAGGGCGCCGACATCGCCATCGGCGCGGATCACCCGCGCGAACCCCGCCACGCGCGCGACGTCGGCGGTCGCCGCGCCGACGGCGAACACCGGCCGGCGCCGATCGCCGCAGCGGGCGACGAAGGCGCGCACCCCCGCGCCACTGGTGAAGGCCAAGGCGCCCACGCCCGTCAGATCGATCGCGCCCGGGAGGTCGCGAACCTCGAGCAAGGGTGCGACCACCGGCGCGAACCCCAGCGCCGCGACGCGCGACGCGGTCGCGTCGGCGGCGGGCAGGGCGCGGGTTATCCAGACCCGCCGCCCCGGGATCATGCGGGAACCAGCAACGCCTCGCCCCCTTCGCGGGCGATTTCGAGACCAAGGCGAATACCGAGGTCACGGGCGGCGCCCTCGCCGGACGCCGTTTCGCTCTCGCCCTCGCGGCGGAACCGACGGCTCCCGTCCGGGGTCAACGCCTCGACGACCAGCAACAGCCGCGCGCCCTCGAGCCGCGCATAGGCGCCCACCGCGGTGCGACATGATCCTTCGAGAGCGGTCAGCGCCCCGCGTTCAGCGGCCACCGCCAGGGCGGTGGGTCCGTGGCGCAGCGGCGCGAGCCACGCCTCGCCGACATCGGCCGCCCGCGTCTGGATGGCGAGCGCCCCTTGGCCCGGCGCCGGCGGCGAGGCCACCGGATCGATCAGCGACCGCGCCGCTCCCGCCAATCCCAACCGTTTCAGTCCCGCCATCGCCAGAAGGATGGCGTCCGCCTCTCCCGCGGCGAGCTTGGCGATCCGGCTGTCGACGTTTCCGCGCATTGGAAGGACCTTCAGGTCCGGCCGGGCGAACAGCGATTGGGCCTGGCGGCGGAGGCTGGCCGTGCCCAGCCGGGCGCCGGGCGGCAGGCTCGCCAAATCGGCCCATCCCGCGCTCAGAAAGGCATCGCGCGGATCCTCGCGCTCGGGAACGGCGGCGATGACGAGCCCGGGGGGCGCGGCGGCCGGCATGTCCTTGAGCGAATGCACCGCGCAATCGATGCGCCCGTCGAGGAGGGCCTCCTCGATCTCCCTGGTGAACAGGCCCTTGCCGCCGATGTCCATCAGCCGGCGATCCTGGATCCGGTCGCCGGAGGTGGTGATCCGCACGAGAACCGCCGCCGCGTCATCGCCCCCGAGCGCGCCGACGATGGCGGCCCGCACCAGTTCCGATTGCGTCACCGCAAGTTTCGACGCCCGCGTGCCGATACGCACCTGTTGCCTGTTCATCGCCGGACGGCTACCCCACCGGGCCTCGCACGGCAACGTCAATGACCCCGCACACCCTCACCGTCCTTGGCATCGAGACGAGTTGCGACGAGACGGCGGCGGCGGTCGTCCGCCTCGACGGCGGCGGCGCGGTCGATGTTCGCTCCAGCATCGTCGCAAGTCAGATCGCCGAGCATGCCCCCTTCGGTGGGGTGGTGCCCGAGATCGCCGCCCGGGCGCACGTCGAGATCATCGAGGTGGTGGTCGCACGGGCTCTCGCGGAAGCGGGTATCGCCCTGGCGGGTCTCGACGCCATCGCCGCCACCGCCGGCCCGGGCCTCGTCGGCGGAGTGATGGTGGGCCTCTCCTTCGGCAAGGCCATGGCCCTGGCTCTCGATCTGCCGCTGATCGCCGTCAACCATCTGGAAGGGCACGCCGTTTCGGTGCGCCTCACCGCCGAGGTCCCCTACCCGTTCCTGCTGCTGCTGGTGTCCGGCGGCCATTGCCAGCTTCTCGAGGTCGCCGGGATCGGCGCTTGCCGGCGGCTGGGCTCGACCATCGACGACGCCGCGGGGGAGGCCTTTGACAAGATCGGCGCCGCGCTCGGCCTGCCCTATCCCGCGGGCCCGGCGCTCGAGGTCCTGGCCGAGGGGGGCGATCCCGCGCGCTACCCGCTCCCGCGCTCCCTCGTCGGTCGCGAGGGCTGCGACTTTTCCTTCTCCGGCCTGAAGACGGCCGCCGCCCGCATCGCCGCGACGCTCTCCACGCCGGACGAGCGCCGCGACCTCGCCGCGGCCGTACAGAGCGCCATCGCCCGCCATCTCACCGATCGGACCGCGCCGGCGATGAAACTCTATCGCCGCGGCCTCGAGGGACGCCAGCTCCGCTTCGCGGTCGCCGGCGGGGTGGCCGCCAACCGTGCGGTCCGCGCCGCCCTCGAGGCTCTGGCCACGGCGGAGGGTTTTTCCTTCGTCGCCCCGTCTCTGGCCTATTGCACCGACAACGCCGCGATGATCGCCCTCGCCGGCGCCGAGCGCCTTGCCGCGGGGATGACCGATGGGCTCGACGCTCTCGCCCGGCCACGCTGGCCGCTGGACGAGGCGGCCGCGCGTCTCCGGCCGACCCATCGGGCGGGACGCAAGGGAGCCAAGGCGTGACCTCCGCCGCGGTTCTCGGCGGGGGGGCGTGGGGCACCGCCCTGGCGCAGGTGTGCGCGACCGCGGGGCTATCGGTGACCCTGTGGGCGCGCGAGGCGGAGGTCGTGGCGGCCGTCAACGCGATCCACGAGAACCCGGTGTTCCTGCCCGGAGTCGGGCTCGATCCGTCGATCGCGGCGACCGGCGACATGGCCGCGCTTGCCGGGTGCGGCATGGTCTTCGCCGTCGCCCCGGCGCAGCACCTCCGCGCCGCCCTGACCGCCCTTTCGCCGCACCTCTCTCCCCGCACGCCGGTGATCCTGTGCGCCAAGGGCATCGAGGCCGGCTCGCTGGCGACCATGACCCAGGTTCTAGGGGAAACACTGCCCGACGCGGTGGCCGCGGTGCTCTCGGGGCCGAGTTTCGCCGGTGAGGTGGCCCGGGGCCTGCCCACGGCCGTCACCCTCGCCGCCGGCGACCTGACCACCGCCGGGAGGCTCGCGGCCGCCATCGCCAGTCCGCGGTTTCGCCCCTACGCCTCCGACGACATGATCGGGGCCGAGGCCGGCGGCGCGGTCAAGAACGTGCTGGCCATCGCCTGCGGCATCGTCGAGGGCCGGGGCCTCGGACGCAGCGCCCACGCAGCCCTGATCACCCGCGGATTCGCGGAGCTGAGCCGGCTGGCGGTGGCGATGGGCGGCGAGGCGGAGACCGTGGCCGGGCTTTGCGGCTTGGGCGATCTGGTCCTCACCTGTTCGAGCCCGCAATCGCGCAACATGAGCGTGGGCCTGGCGCTCGGCCGGGGCGAAAGCCTCGCCGCCGCCCTCGCAGGCAAGCTGTCGGTCGCCGAGGGTGTCGATTCCGCACCGGCGGTCGTCGCCCTGGCGGCCAAACTGCGGGTCGAGACACCGATCTGCGAGGCGGTGCGGGCGATCCTCGCCGACGAACTCGCGGTCGAGCCGGCCATCGAAGCCCTGCTGTCCCGCCCTCTCCGCGCCGAATAGGAACCACCGTTGGCTCACTTCGCCCTGTTCTGTATCGACAAACCCGGCTGTCTCGCCTTGCGCACGGCTACCCGCGAGGCGCACCTCGCCCACGCCGCCGCCCACGGCGCCATGGTCCGGATCGCCGGTCCCCTGCTCGACGAGGCGGGGGCCATGATCGGCTCGCTGATCCTCGTGCAAACCGAC
>JBDTKQ010000050.1:0-14304 GCA_039935235.1 Caulobacteraceae bacterium | reverse complement strand
TGCTGCCGAAGATTCCGCTGGGAGCGATCTGGGCAACCGTGTGGTCGTCCATGAACATGAACTCGGAATAGGCTTCCACGTGCTTGTTGATGTCGTAGTGGGCGAAGAAGCCGCCCGAATAGCGCTCATCAGGCCGCTGGAAGTAGTTGGCCGGAGCGAAGTTGAACACGTCGGTGGCCAACTTGGGCCGGAAGTTGCCTGGATTGGCTCGGTCCAGGGTCGCGTCATGCACGGTGTTGAACGTGCTGTTGAGGATGATGAACTGGCCGTCGGGGATGGTTCCCGAGCCGGCGCAGATGAACTTGTTCTTCTTGATGCCAAGGTTGCAATAGCTGTAGTCGCGCGACCCCTGCAGAACCGGGTCGATGTGGCGATAGCTGATGTAGCCTTCGACATTGCCCTTGCCGTCCGGCGAGTTGACGCCGAGGATCACCGTCGCGTCCACCGTCTGGCCGTCATAAGGATTGTCGGTCGGCGGGGTGAACCCCTTGGCGATGTTGGGGGCCAGGGCGGTCTGGTTGCCGTTGCCGTGCTGATAGCCGCCGTAATTGACGTCGAGCTGCACGCCCTCGAAATCGCGCTTCATGATGAAGTTGACCACGCCGGCCACGGCGTCCGAGCCGTAGACCGAGGAGGCGCCGGCGGTGTCGACCTCGACCCGGCTGACGAGGGCCTGAGGGATGAAGTTCAGGTCCGGCACGGGCAACGCGGGGTCGCCGGGAACCAGACGCCGGCCGTCGATCAGGATAAGGGTGCGCTGCGGCCCGAGGTTGCGCAGCGAAACCGTCGCCGTGCCGCTCGCGCCGTTGGCCAGATTGCCGCCCTGGTCGGTGATGATCTGGGGCAGGCTGTTGAGCAGATCCTCGATGCGGGTCGTGCCCTGAAGCTTCAGTTCGGCGCCGGTGACCGAGGTCACCGGGCTGATGCTGGTGAGGTTGGGCTGCGGGATGCGAGAGCCGGTGACCACGAACTCCTGAACCTGGGTCGCGGCGGCGGGCGCGGCGGCCGGCGCGGCCTGGGCGTAGGCGCCGGAGGCGGCCAGGGCGGCGGCCCCGGTGATCATCGACGACGCCAGAAGGCGGGCGCGAGTGGTCGCTAGTGTCAAGATGATGTCCTCCAAACAGCCAAGGTGGACACGCTCGAGGAACGGCCGCGGCTGGATGCGTTAATGGTCCCGGGCGAATTGCCCCCCGGTTGCCGCGTAGTTATCGGCGGGAAGTCGAATCGGTCAACGCGGATTACGCTTTGGTCACGTGATCGCTCCGGCCCTGTCACTTTCCGGTCACAGGGACGCCCCTTCCGACGGCTCGCGCGAAAGGTCCTGTTAAGGATCGCCGCCGCGGAGGTTAGAGATTGCGCGCAAGGGCGCGGACGGGTTCGATCGTGCTTCGCATCGAAAGGGTGACGGCGTGGCGAACGGGACGACGATCGGATGGGCGGCGGCGCTGGCCCTGCTGGCGGGCGGCCCGGCGCTGGCGGCGAAGCCCGCGCCGCCCGGAGCCGCCCCTGCGGTGAAAGCGGTGCTCGACTGCCGCGCGATCGTCGACGGGCCGGCGCGGCTCGCCTGTTTCGACACCGCCGTGGCGGCCATGGACACCGCCCAGACCACCGGCGATCTCGTGACTCTCGACAAGGCCCAGCGCCGGGCGGCGCGGCGCCAAGCCTTCGGACTGCCCCTGCCGTCCCTCGCCTTCCTCGACCGCGGCGAGCGGCCGGAGGAAGCCGACAGGATCGTCGCCAGGGTCGCCGCCGCCCGCGCCGACCCCTACGGCAAGTGGACGATCACCCTCGACGACGGGGCGGTGTGGCGCCAGATCGACGACAACCTCCTGCCGGACGGCCCCCACCCGGGCTCGACCGCGGTCATCAGCCGCGCCGCCCTCGGCAGCTTCTTCATGAAGATCGACCGACAACAGGCGATCCGCGTTCACCGCGATCGTTGAGGGGGCTTCCCCGTCCAACAAATCCGTCATCCCGGGCGGAGCGTAACGCAGGGGAGCGCCGACGCTTCACCATCCCGCTTGCGGCCGGCCGCTCAAGCCCCTGGGTCCCGGATACGTCGCTTCCGCTTCGTTCCGGGATGACGGAGAGTGGGTTGGCTCCGCGCCGGTTCACCCCCAAGATCCGTCATCCCGGGCGTAGCGCAACGAAAGTGGAGCGGAGACCCGGGACCCAGGGGGTTGAGCGCCATCGCTTCACCATCCCGTTCGCGGCCGGTTGCTCAACCCACCGGGTCCCGGATACGCCGCTTCCGCTTCGCTCCGCGCCGTTCCGGGATGACGGAGAGTGGGTTGGGCATTTTGCGTTCGACCTACCCGAGCATCCCTTCCAATCTTCCCATGGCTTCCCGCAGCGCGGCGGGAGAGCGGCAGGCGCAGAGGCGCAGGAAACCCGCCGAGGCGGGGCCGAAGAAGTGGCCGGGAGCGAGGCCGACCTTCGTTTTTCGCAGGATGTCGAGGCAGGCGGCGCGGGCGTCGGCCATGCCGTCGACCTCGAAGAAGGCATACATCCCCGCCAGCGGCCGCGGTCCCATGCGCACCCGCGGCCAGCGTTCGAGGGAGTCGCAGACGATCTTTATCCCCGCCTGGCAATAGTCCCGCATGGCCGCGACGAAGGGCTCGCCCTCGAGCACCGCCGCGGCGCCGGCGTGCTGGAGGAAGGTCGGGACCCCGCTGGTGGTGTACTGGGTGATCATCGCCAAGGTCGGGCCGACCGACGGCGGATGGACCAGCCACCCGAGGCGCCAGCCGGTCATCGCCCACGCCTTGGAAAAGCTGTTGACCACCAGCACCCGATCCTCCGGGTCGGCGAGGGCGAGGATCGAGGGGGCGCTCTGGCGACCGAACATCAGCCGGTTGTAGACCTCGTCGGCGATCAGCCACACGCCGCGCGCGCGGCACAGATCGAGCAGGGCGCGAAGGGTCCCTGCCGGCACGACCGCGCCGGTGGGATTGCCGGGCGAGGCGAGGAAGACCCCGCGGGTGCGCCCGTCGATGGCGGCGGCGACCTTGTCCGGATCGAGGGTCCAGCCGGCCGGCCCGTGATCCATGGCTACCGAGCGGACGTCCGCCCCAACCAGCCGGGCCATTCCGCCCATGTTGGGCCACACCGGATCGACCACGATGATGTTGTCGCCCGCCTCGGCGATGAGCTGAACCGCCAGCATGATGGCGTTCATGCCGCTGACCGTGACCGTGATCCGCTCGGTCGCCACCGGCCGGGCGACGAGGCCGGAGAGATAGTCCGCGAGCGCCTCGCGCAACAGCGGGACCCCGTTCTGGTGGGTGTAGACGACGTGGCCGTCGGCGATCGCCCTGGCCGCCGCCGCGCCGATGAAGGCGGGGGTCGGAAGGTCGCCCTCGCCAAACCACAGAGGAATGATGGAGGGATCGCCGAACCCTTCACGCGCGAGGCTGGAGATGTTTTCCAGCGGAATGCGTCCGAGATGGGCGCGGGCGCCGAGAAGAGCGGGCGGCGCGCTGAAGATCGGACTCGGGCTCGCCGCGCGTTGGGAAGACGCCATGGCTGACCTATAGGGGACCCGCCTTTTTTCCAAAACGGATTTCCCATGCCCTTCCCCAGCCTCCACCCCGCTCTGGCCGCCGCCCTCGCCGCCCAGGGCTATGCCGAGCCGACGCCGGTTCAGGCCGCCGTGCTCGCGTCCGAGGCGGCCGACCGCGACCTGCTGGTTTCCGCCCAGACCGGATCGGGCAAGACGGTCGCCTATGGCCTGGCCTTCGCTCCGACGATCCTGGGCGAGTCGCCAGGATTGGGGCGCGCGGGAAAGCCGCTGGCGCTGGTGATCGCCCCGACCCGGGAACTGGCGCTTCAGGTCGCCCGCGAGCTGGCCTGGCTCTACGCGGGAGCGGGCGCGCGGGTGGTGAGCTGCGTGGGCGGCATGGACAGCCGCCGCGAGCAGCGCGAGCTGGCCGCCGGCGCCCATCTGGTGGTCGGCACGCCCGGGCGCCTGCGCGACCACCTCGAACGCGGCCACCTCGATCTGTCGGCCCTCGACGTGGCGGTAATCGACGAGGCGGACGAAATGCTCGATCTGGGCTTCAGGGAAGATCTCGAATTCATCCTCGAGGCGACGCCGGACGCGCGCCGCACCCTCTTGTTCTCGGCCACCATCGCAAAGGAAATCGCCGCCCTCGCCCGCGCCTATCAGAAGAACGCGTGGCGGATCGACACCGGCGGCCGGGGCGAGGCCCACGGCGACATCGAATACCGCGCCATGCGCGTGGCTCCCAACGAGGTGGAGCACGCGGTGGTCAATGTGCTGCGGTTTTTCGAGGCGCGCGGGGCGCTGGTCTTTTGCGCCACTCGCGAGGCGGTGCGCCACCTGCACGGCGCCTTGCGCGAACGGGGGTTCGAGGCGGTGGCCCTCTCCGGCGAGATGAGTCAGCGCGAGCGGGTCGACGCCCTCCAGTCCCTGCGCGACGGGCGGGCGCGGGTGTGCGTGGCCACCGACGTCGCCGCCCGCGGGCTCGACCTGCCCGATCTGGGCCTGGTCATCCACGCCGACCTGCCGGCCAATCGCCAGGGGCTTCTCCACCGCAGCGGTCGCACCGGCAGGGCGGGACGCAAGGGGATATCGGTGCTCCTCGTACCTTATACCCGCCGCCGCCGCGCCGAGCAGCTCATCGCCTCGGCTGGGGTCGAGGCGGCGTGGAGCGGGGCGCCGGGGGCCGAGGCGATCCGCGCCGGCGACCAGGAAAGACTGTTGCACGATCCCATCCTCACCGAACCGGCGGCCGAGGAAGACCTCGCCCTCGCCCGGCTGGTGATGGCGCGCGCCGACCCGGAGACCATCGCCGCGGCCCTCATCCGCCTCCACCGCTCGCGCCTTCCCGCGCCCGAGGAGCTGTTCGATCCCGGCGAGGCGCGCGGCGGCCGGGACACGGGGCGCGAACGAGAGGACCGCGCGCCGCGCGAGCGCCGCCCGCGATCGGACGAGGGCCGGGGCGATTTTGGCGAGACGGTGTGGTTTCGCCTGCCGGTGGGCCGTAGCAGCAACGCCGATCCCAAGTGGCTCTTGCCGATGATCTGCCGGCGCGGCCACGTGACCCGAAAGGACATCGGCGCTATCCGCATCTTCGATCGCGAGACCAAATTCGAGATCGCCCGCGCGGCGGCCGACCGCTTCGCCGCCGCCATCGCCGCCGCGCCCAAAGAGCCGATCCGCATCGAGCCGGCGGGCGCGCCGGGGGTGAAACCGGCGCACCCCGAGCCGCGCACGCCCCCTGCCCGCGGCCGAAAATCCAACGCCGCGGCCGCAAGACGGGGCGGGGCTTAACGCCGCACCCAAAGCAGGTTAAGCTCGACCTATCGGCGCGATCGGGGGATCGCCGACGCTCTCCCCGAGAAAACACAGCGCCAAAGGGAGAGACGGAACCATGAAAGCGATTTTCGGCGCCGCGCTGACGGCGGGACTTCTGGCCTTGGCCGCACAGGGCCAGGCCGAGCCCTACAAGGACTACACCCCGGCGAAGGGCGCCTGGCAGATCACCGAGGTCCACGTCGACCAAAATCACATCGACGACTACCTCACCGGCCTGCGGACCTCGTGGGCGCCGGGCGAGGAACTGGCCAAGAAGCACGGTCTGATCGACCGTTACGGCGTGTTCGTGCGGATGGACCCCGCCGGCCGCGGGGCCAACGTCCTCTTGACCCAGCACATGACGTCCATGGCCACCCTCGATCCCGACAAGGCGCGCGACCAGGCGATGATGACCGAGGGCCTGGCCCAGATGAGCAAGGAAAAGGGCGCGGCCCTGGTCGCCGGATTTGACAAATACCGCACCTTCGTCGGCGACGGCTTCTGGCAGGAGATGGACTTCGCCAAATAGGCCGTTTCACCAAAGTCGATCTGGTTCCCGGCGGCGCCCGGAAAACGCGCGCCGCCGGATCACATTCCAGTCACCACCGCCGATGTAGACCCGAAGCGAGTCCGGTGACGCTTGTGCGGCCCGGGCGCATTGGTCAAGAACGACAGGGCGGGGCGATTTTGACCCTCTCTTTTTCGAGAGTGTGGAGCGGCGTCGATGGCGATCGACATGTCCGTCGATCTGATTTCGGCCACGGTGCAGGTCGAGCAGCCGCTCGGCGACGGCACGCGCACGGTCGGCACCGGGTTTCTGCTCTCCGATCCCACGCCCGACGGCAAGCCGCGGGTGGTTCTGGTCACCGCCGATCACGTCTTCGAGCGCATGCCCGGCGACAAGGCGACCATCGGCTATCGCGTGCGGATGGCCGACGGCTCGTGGAAATTCGCGCCGCGCAAGATCGCCATCCGCAAGGACGGGCGGGAGCTGTGGTCGCACCACGCCAGCCGCGACGTCGCCGCCATCGCCATCGAGGCTCCGCCGGCCTTCGCCAAGGCGGCGATCCCTCTGGCGTGGTTGGCCGACGACCAGACCTTCAGCCGCTACGGCCTCGCGCCGGGCGACGAGATGATGGCGCTGGGGTTCCCGCGGGGCCTGTCATCCAATAACGCCGGATTTCCCATCCTCCGCTCGGGGCGGGTGGCGTCCTATCCCCTTGAGCCGTCCACGGCCTTTCCCACCTTCCTTCTGGATTTCCGCGTGTTTCCGGGAAATTCCGGCGGCCCGGTCTATCTCGAGGGCGGACTGCACAGGCACGACGGCACGCCGCAAGCGCCGGACATCCAGTTCGTCGCCGGCATGCTCACCCAGCAGGTCGAGGTCGGCGACGAGAATCTCGAGATCGGCATCGTCACCCAGGCGGAGTTCGTCCGCGAGACCGTCGCTCTTCTCGACCAGCCGGTCGGGACGGCCACGCCCGCCGAGCCGCAGGTCGCCCGGGTCGCCGGCGCCTTCGGCGCGGATTCGGCGGCGACCAGCCCGTAGGACGGCGCGCGCCTATGCGTACAGGACCGAAATCGTTTCGGCGACGCAGGCGGGGCGCTCCTCGCCCTCGATCTCGATGGTGCACTGGTTCCTGATCTGGGTGCCCCCCGCCTTGGGCTCGACGCCGATCAGTTTCTGGCGCAGGCGCACGCGCTTGCCGACGCGCACCATGTTGGTGAAGCGGACCTTGTCGGATCCATAGTTGATCCCGCGGCTGACCCCGCTCACCGGCATCAGCCCGGTGGACAGGAAGGGGATCAGGGACAGGGTCAGATAGCCGTGGGCGATGGGGCCGCCGATCTCCCGGGTGGCGCGGGCGACATCGACGTGGATCCACTGGTGATCGCCGGTGGCCTCGGCGAACTGGTTCACCCGTTCCTGGCTGATCTCGACCCAGTCGGAGACCCCGACCTCCTCGCCCACCAGACCGCCCAGATCCTTCAGTTCCACCGCCTGCATCGCCGCGTCTCCCGTTGATTGGCCCCCGTCTCACAGCAAAGCGGCGACCGAGGCAAGGGCCGCGAGCCCCTTGTCGCGGCGATGCGCGCCGCTAAAGTGAAGGGCGATCACTCTTGACCCAGGTTACCCGGGAGATGCGACCCATGGCCGATTTCGGCGGCACCGACATCGACGCCTTCCGCGCCGAGGCGCGGGCGTGGCTGGCGCAGAACTATCCGGCGGCGCTGCGCGACCCGGCGGCGAAGACCGATCCGGAAGCGGTGTGGGGCGGCCGCGCCTTCGCCGGAAGCGGCGATCCGCAGGCCGAATGGATGCGGCGGATGGCGGCCAAGGGCTGGACGGCGCCGACCTGGCCGGTCGCCTATGGCGGCGGCGGCCTTTCCGCCGAACAGGCGCGGGCGCTCGGCAAGGAGATCGGCGCCGGCGGCTACCGCGCGCCGCTGATGTCCTTTGGCCTGTGGATGCTGGGGCCGGTGCTGCTCGAATACGGGACCGAAGCCCAGAAACGCGAACACCTGCCGAAGATCGCCGCCGGGGATATCCGCTGGTGCCAGGGCTATTCGGAGCCGGGCGCTGGCTCGGACCTCGCGAGTCTCCAGACCAAGTGCGAGGACGCCGCCGATCACTGGCTGATCAACGGCCAGAAGATCTGGACCTCCTACGCCAACAAGGCCGACTGGTGCTTTTGCCTGGTGCGCACCGACACCGCGAAGAAGCACGAGGGGATCAGCTTCGTCCTCATCGATATGACGACCCCCGGCGTCGAGACCCGGCCGATCAAGCTGATCAGCGGCGACTCCCCGTTTTGCGAGACCTTCTTCACCGACGTGAAAATCCCCAGGGAAAACCTGGTCGGCAAGGTCGGCGGCGGCTGGGAGATCGCCAAGCGGCTGCTGCAATACGAGCGGCAAAACATCTCCGGCGGCTTTGGCGCCGGCGGCGGCGCGGGTGGCTCGGCGGGCGACCTCGGCAAGATCGCCGCCCGCTACGTGGGGCTCGATGAAGGCGGCGCCTTGGCCGATGCCGACCTTCGTCTGCGGATCACGCGCAACAAGATGGACTTCCAAGCCTTCTATCTCACCCTCTCGCGGGTGGCGGCCGAAGCGCGGTCGAGCAACGGCCCGAGCGCCGCCACCTCGATCATCAAATACGCCGCCGCCACCCTGGCGCAGGAGCGGTCGGAGCTGATGATCGAGGCCATGGGCGGCCAGGGCCTCGGCTGGCAGGGCGAAGGTTTCGCCGCGGGCGAGGTCGCGGCCACCCGCGGCTGGCTGCGGTCCAAGGGCAATTCCATCGAGGGCGGCACCTCGGAGGTCAATCTCAACGTGGTCTCCAAACGGGTGCTCGGTCTGCCCGACCCAAAGGCGAAATGATCCGGCTGGAAAACAACCATGGCTGACTCCGATCTCGAAGACTTCCGGGCCGACGCCCGGGCGTGGCTGACGGCCAACTTCCCGCCCTCCCTCGCCGGTGCGTCGGACGGGGCGGCGGAGGCGGCGATGGCCGGCGAAACGCCCTCGGGCGACGCCGCGCTGTGGCGCCGGCGCATGGGCGAGAAAGGCTGGGGGGCGCCGACGTGGCCGGCGATCTGGGGTGGCGGCGGCCTCACCGCGGCCAAGGCCGGCGTCCTGGCGCGGGAGATGGCGGCGCTCGGCGCCTACAACCCTATCGTCGGCATGGGAACCAGCATGTTCGGCCCCACCCTCCTCGAATACGGGACCGAGGACCAGAAACGCCGCCACATCCCGCCCATCGTCCGCGGCGAACTGCGCTGGTGCCAGGGCTATTCGGAGCCCGGCGCGGGCTCGGACCTCGCGAGCCTCCAGACCAGGTGCGAGGACGCCGGCGACCACTGGAAAATCAACGGCCAGAAGGTCTGGACCTCCGGGGCGCAGTATGCCGACTGGTGCTTCTGTCTGGTGCGCACCGACACCGCGCGAAAACACGAGGGAATCTCCTTTGTCCTCATCGACATGCATCAGGACGGCGTCGAGACCCGGCCGATCCGGCTGATCGCCGGCTCATCGCCGTTTTGCGAAACCTTCTTCACCGACGCGCGGGTGGAAAAGAACGACATGGTCGGGCCGGTGAACGGCGGTTGGGCGATCGGCAAGCGCCTGTTGCAACACGAGCGTTCGGGTCAGGGCGGCGGGCGAATGCTCGGCGTCGGCGCGCCCCTCCCCGATCTTGCCAGGGAGTATGTCAGCGTGAACGGCGCGGGCGCCATCGCCGACCCGGATTTGCGCGCGAAGGTCGCGATCAACGCCGCCGACGCCCGCGCCCACGCCCTCACCAGCCGGCGGGCGGCGGCCGAGGCGCGGGGCAATCAGAACCCGGGCGCGGTGACCTCGATCATGAAGAATTCCAGCACCCGCATCGGCCAGGAAAAGGCCGAACTCACCCTGGAAATCATGGGCCGACAGGGTCTCGGCTGGGAAGGCGAGGACTTTGCCGAGGGCGAACTGGCGGCCGTGCGGGGCTGGCTGACCGGCAAGGCGTGGACGATCTTCGGCGGCTCGGAGGAAATCCAGAACAACATCATCGCCAAACGCATCCTCGGCCTGCCGGACCCGACGTGAAGAGGATTTGGATCGATGGCTGATTTCGGCGGCGACGACCTGGCCGGCTTTCGCGCCGAGGTCAAAGCGTGGCTGGCGGAGACCGTCCCCCGTGCGCTGAAAGGCAAGGGCGCGCAGATGACCGCCGAGGGCCGCGCGCCGCGCGACCCGGCGGTGCTCGCCTGGACCCGGGCCATGGGAGAGAGGGGCTGGGGCGTTCCCACCTGGCCGAGGGCCTACGGCGGCGGCGGTCTGTCGGGGTCCGAGGCCCAGACTCTGCGCGAGGAGATGGCCGCGGTCGGGGCATGGAACCCGATCGGCGGCATGGGGGTGATGATGTTCGGCCCCACCCTGCTCGAATACGGCTCCGAGGCGCAGAAGCAGCGCCATATACCGCCGATCGCCCGGGGCGAACTGCGCTGGTGCCAGGGGTTCTCCGAGCCGGGCGCCGGGTCCGACCTGGCCTCGCTGCGGACCAGCTGCGAGGACGTGGGGGATCACTGGCGGGTCAATGGCCAGAAGATCTGGACCTCCGGCGCGCAATACGCCGACTGGTGTTTCTGCCTGGTGCGCACCGACACGGCGAAGAAGCACGAAGGCATCAGTTTCCTGCTGATCGACATGGCCTCGCCGGGGATCGAGGTGCGGCCGATCAAGCTGATCAGCGGCAATTCGCCGTTCTGCGAGACCTTCTTCACCGATGTGACGGTGGCGAAGGACAATCTGGTCGGTCCGCTGGGCGGTGGCTGGACGATCGCCAAGCGCCTGCTCCAGCATGAACGCGGCGGCCTCGCCGGCGGTGGCGGCGGCGGTCGCGGCGGCATGTTCGCCGATCCCCTGAGCGACCTCGCCAAAACCTGCGTCGGCCGCGACGCGGACGGCCGCCTCGCCGACGCCGACCTGCGCGCGCGCCTCGTCGCCCACGAGATGGACTCCCGCGCCTTCGCTCTCACCGCCCGGCGCTCGGCTGCCGAATCCCGCTCCAATCAGAGTCCGGGGGCCACCACCTCGATCATGAAGAACGCCGGCGCGAAAATCGCCCAGGACCGGGCCGAGTTGACCCTCGAGATCATGGGGTCGCGGGGTCTGGGATGGGAGGGCGAAGGCTTCGATCCCGCCGAGATCGCGGCCGTGCGCGGCTGGCTGGGCGGCAAGGCGTTCACCATCTACGGCGGCTCGGCCGAGATCCAGAACAACATCATCTCCAGGCGGATCCTCGATCTGCCCGACCCGCTCAACGCCTCCAGACAGTAGGAAATCCCATGGCCGTCCTCACCGAAGAACAAAGCCTGCTGCGCGATTCGGCGCGCACCTGGACGCAGGCGAAATCGCCCGTCTCCGCCTTCCGCAAGATGCGCGACGCCGGCGTCCCCCTGGGTTACGACCCGGCCGCCTTCGCCGAGATGGCGCAAATGGGCTGGACCGGCGTGATCGTCCCCGAGGAGTTCGGCGGCTCGGACTTCGGCTATCTGGGCATGGGGCTGATCCTCGAGGAAACCGGCCGCACCCTCACCGCCTCGCCGCTCCTGAGCTCCGCTCTCGCCGCGGCGAGCGCCATCGTTCTGGGCGGGACCCAAGCGCAAAAGGAGGCGTGGCTGCCGAAGATCGTCGCCGGCGAGCTGGTCGCGACCCTGGCGGTGGACGAGGGGCCGCACCACGCGCCGGACAAGGTCGCCCTTTCGGCGGCGAAGCGCGGCGACGGCTATGTCCTGAACGGGACCAAGAGCTTCGTGCTGGAAGGCATGGCCGCCGGCCTCTTCGTGGTTTCGGCGCGCAGCTCCGGTGGACCGTCGGACAAGGCGGGGATTTCGCTCTTCCTCGTGGGCGCCGATAGCCCCGGCCTGACGCGCAAGGGATTGAAACTCGCCGATTCACGCGGCGCGGCGATCGTCGAATTCAAGGACGTGACGGTGGGCGCGGCGGCCCTCCTCGGCGAGGCGGGCAAGGCGGCGCCGCTCCTCGAGCAGGTTCTCGACCGGGCGCGCGCCGGCCTCGCCGCGGAAATGCTCGGCTCGGCCGTTCAGGCCTTCGAGACCACCCTCGATTACCTCAAGACCCGGGTCCAGTTCGGCCAGCCGATCGGCGCCTTCCAGGCCCTGCAGCACCGCGCGGCCAAGATGTTCACCGACCTCGAGCTGGCCCGCTCGTGCGTCGAGGCGGCGCTGACGGCGATCGACGACAAATCGGCGGATGTTCCGGAACTGGTTTCCCTGGCCAAGGCCAAGATGGGCGACACCCTGCATCTGGTGACCAACGAGATGGTCCAGATGCACGGCGGCATCGGCATGACCGACGCCCACGACGCCGGCCTCTATCTGAAGCGCGCTCGCGCCGCGGAAGCGACCTTCGGCGCCCAGTCCTTCCACCGCGACCGCTACGCGCGGCTGCAGGGGTATTGAGGAAAAGGGCGGGGGGGAGGACCCGCCCGCTCTTTTTCTATTTCTTCTTCGCCCCGCCGGCGGGGGTCTTGCCGGGGGTGACGATGAACGACGAGGTCGGCGAGCTGGCCGCGACCTTGGTCTTCTTCGGCTTGCGGACTTCCTTGTTGCCGCGTTTCTGTTCTTTGCTGGCCACGTGAACTCCTAAAAGTAGCCGGTCTCGCCTTCTACGCGCACCTGGACCACGCGGCCTTGCCCGACCGCGGCGCGGGCGAGCTTGGTCGCCGAGGCGACCACCTCGGCCTTGTCGCGGGCGCGATTGGTGTAGCGGCCTTCGTGCTCCACGGCCCACGCGCCGTCGTGTTTGACGATTTTGAAGATCAAGGCTGACATGAAACCGCTCCGCCATCGCCGATCGACGGCCTTGCGGCCACTATGCGCCTTTTGTGACGCCGTGGCGAGGCCTTACCGCCGCCCTACCGCGCGAGCGGCGTGAGGCGATTGACGTGGCCCATCTTGCGGCCGGCGGCAGCTTCGTTCTTGCCGTAAAGCCACAGGCGCGTCTCCGCCTCCCCCGCCAGCCGGCGCCAGCCCTCGGCTTCGGCTCCCAGAAGATTGGTCATCTCGACGCGGAAATGCGCCGCGGTGGGTCCCAGCGGCCAGCCGGCGATGGCGCGGACATGCTGCTCGAACTGGTCGACCTCGCAGCCGTCGAGAGTCCAGTGGCCGGTGTTGTGGACGCGGGGGGCGAACTCGTTGACCAGCAAGCGCCCGTCGTCGCGCTCGAAGAGCTCGAGGCCGAGGACTCCGACATAGTCGAGGCTGTCGAGCAGGGTCGCGGCGATCCGCTCGGCCTCGGCGAGAACCCCGGGCGTCGCCGGCGCGGGCGCGGTGGCCCTACGGAGGACCCCGTTCTGGTGATGGCTCTCGATGAGGGGATACAGGGCGATCTCGCCATCGCGTCCGCGGGCGGCGATCACCGCCAGCTCCCGCCGGAAGTCGGCCGGGGCCTCGGCGATCGCGGCGACGCCGCCGATGGCGGCCATCGCTCCCTCCGCCTCGCCTGCCCCGGAGACCCACACCTGTCCCTTGCCGTCGTAGCCGCCACGCCGGCTTTTCAGCAGCAGGGGGGCGCCGAGCCTGCCGAGCGCACGGCGCAAGTCCCCGGCCGTATCGACGCCGGCGAAGGCCACGGTCGGCAGGCCGGCGGCGTTGAGGAAGGTCTTTTCCTCCAGCCGATCCTGGGCGATGGCCAGGGAGCGTGTGCCCGGCGCGACCTCGGCCCCCAGACGGGCGAGATGGGCGACCGCCGCCGCCGGAACATTCTCGAACTCGAAGGTGATCACCGCCGCGGCGCGCGCGAGGGCCTCGAGGGCGGCGGGATCGTCATAGGCCGCCACGATGGTGCGGGCCGCGACGCGGGAGGCCGGCGAGCGGGCTTCCGGCGTGAGGATCACCGTGTCGAAGCCGAGGCGGGCGGCGGCCAGGCTGAGCATCCGGCCAAGTTGGCCGCCGCCGAGCACGCCGATGGCCGAACCGGGAGGAAGCGGAAAGGCGCCCATCGCTCGGGTCAGGCGTCCTCGACGGTCTCGGGCACCGAGGCGGTCTGGCGCGCCCGGTCCCGCGCCAGGCGCGCTGCGAGGGCGCTGTCGGAAAGGCCGAGAATCCGGGCCGCGAGGAGCGCGGCGTTGCGCGCACCGGCCTCGCCGATGGCTAGGGTCCCCACGGGGACTCCGGCGGGCATCTGGACGATCGAGAGAAGGGAATCCAGGCCGCCGAGGGCCTTCGAGCGGATCGGCACGCCCAGAACCGGCAGGTCGGTCATCGAGGCGATCATGCCGGGCAGATGAGCCGCGCCGCCCGCCGCCGCCACGATGACCTTGACCCCGGCGTCCACCGCGCTGGTGGCGAAGGCGTAGAGGCGTTCGGGGGTGCGGTGGGCCGAAACAACCCTGGCTTCGAAGGCGACACCGAGGCCCTCGAGACATTCGGCCGCGGCCTGCATCGTCGGCCAGTCCGAGCGGCTGCCCATAACCAGGG
>JBDTKQ010000049.1:0-1732 GCA_039935235.1 Caulobacteraceae bacterium | reverse complement strand
CCGCCCCCGAGGCTCCCCCCGACTTGACCGTCTGGACGAAGGCGCCGTCCTCCTCGCGCACCCGCAAGCTGACCCCGGCGGACCAAAGATCGCGATCAGGCGTATCGTAATAGACCGAGCGAAGGGTGGCCGTCCGGCCGCTCCCGCCCAGAACCCCGGATGCCCGCAGCCTTGCGATCACCTCGACGCCGAGGCGGAACTTCAGTTCGGTTTCCTCGGGCGACTGGCCGGCGGCGGCGCGCGTCGCGGGGTCCCAAGCGTGGGCGCACAGCGCAGGGCGACGGGTTCGCGCGCTCATCGCCGCGCGTCGAAAAACTCATCGGCGCCGTCCACCTCGACCAGCCGCCCCTTGCGAATTTCGATGAATCGCGTGGCCGCGGCGCGGGTGAACCAGCGATCGTGGGAGACGAACAGGCAGGCGACGTCGGTTTCCTCAAGTTGCTCCTCCAGCGCCTCCTGACCTTCGATGTCGAGATGGCTGGTCGGCTCGTCCAGGAGATAGAGGTTCGGCTCCGCGAGCTTCATCTTCAGGAACATCAACCGCGACCGCTCGCCGTAGCTGAGAACGGCGATGGGCTCGCCGATGCGGGCGAAGGCGAACCCGGCCCGCGACAAGAGCCGGATCGCGTTGCGGTCGGTGACCCCCTCGACGCTCGCGAGGTAGCCGACGAGGCTTTCCGCCAACGGGAGATCGGCCATGGTCTGGTCGAACCGGGCGAGGCGACAGGCGGGGTTGAAGCGGACGGCCGCCCCCGGATCATAGTGCCCGCGGCGGGGATCGAAAGCGGCGCTCACCGCCGTCAGGAGGCTCGATTTGCCCGCGCCGTTGGGACCCAGTAGGGCGATGCGGTCGCCCGCGGCCACGTCCAGACGCTCCACCGTGAACAGGGTCCGGCCGCCGCCCGGCGCGGTCACCGCCAGGTTGGCGATCCTCAGGACGACTTTGGCATCGATCTCGCCGTCGTTCAGTTCGAGACGCCGATCGCGGGCGCCGTAGACCTGGGTGCGCGCCGCCTCGATGTGTTCGATCCGCATCTCGGTGGCCTTCTGGCGCTTGTGAAAGGCGGGATTTTTGACGCCCCACAGATTGTAGCGGGCGGCGACCTTTTCCAGCCGCCGGATCTCCCTGGCCTCGAGCGCGTGTTTGCGCCCGGCGGCGGCGTCGCGACGCAGGAGTTCCTCGCGCGCGTGAGCGAAGGACGCCTTGAAGGCGTGGGTCCCGTCGGCGCGCAAAAAGAGTGTGCGGCTCGATACCCGGTCGAGGAACTGGCGATCGTGGGAGACGATCAGCATCGGCATGCGGAAGGCCCCGGTGAGCCAGCCCTCGAGAGTGTTGATCGCGCCGACATCAAGGTGATTGGTCGGCTCGTCCAGAAGAAGGATGTCGGGCGCCTCCAGCCGGGCGGTCCCGGCGATCAGCATCAGCCGTTGCCAGCCGCCGGAAAGGGCGCCGAACCGGGTCTCGGCCATACCCTGCGGCGCGGCGATATCCTCCAGCATGACGTCGATCCGCCAATTTTCCCCCGCCGCGCCGCCCTTCTCCAGCGCTCGGGCGAGAACCTCGCGGACGGTGAGCGGGGCCAGTTCGGCGGGAACCTCCTGCGGCAGGGCGCCCACCCGCAGCCCGCGCGAGCGCACGAGGGTCCCGGCGTTCAGTTCCAGTTCGCCGGAAAGACATTTGAGCAGGGTCGATTTGCCCACCCCGTTCTCGCCGACCAGGGCGGTGCGCGCA
>JBDTKQ010000048.1:0-4659 GCA_039935235.1 Caulobacteraceae bacterium | reverse complement strand
GGAGGGCGGCGATCGGCGGAAGGATTGCGAGGCGACGGGACACGGCCATACTCCTACGCCCGCACGCCCATCGACCTCAACCGCGCCGACCGCTATGATCGCCATTCGATAGGTGGAACCCGAGGAGCCGCATGGCGAAGGAAGAATTGCTGGAATTGCCGGGTACGGTGAGCGAGTTGCTCCCCAACGCCACGTTCCGGGTCATGCTCGAGAACGAGCACGAGATCATCGCCCACACGGCCGGGAAGATGCGCAAGAACCGGATCCGCGTGCTCGCCGGCGACAAGGTGCTGGTGGAGATGACGCCCTACGATTTCAGCAAGGGCCGGATCACCTATCGTTTCAAATAGCACGGCGCCGCGCCCATGGACTGGCTCAAGACTCCGCGAGGGGTGCTCTTCGGCGGCATGGGCGTGGCCCTCGTCGCGGGACTTCTGCTCGCCGCGATCTTCGCCGCGCGCGGGCGCCACCCGGCGGAGGCCCCACCGGCGTCGCAAGGCGGCCTCGTCGTGCAGACGGGTCGCCCCGAGGACGTCAGACTCGACCCCCGCAAACCCCTGCGCTGTTTCGTGGCGGGCAAGTTGGTCGGCGAATTGCCCCTCGGCGACTGCGCCCGGCGCAACGGCGTGGCCACCGGCGCCCTCGACGTCGGCCTCGATCCCAGCGGCGCTTTGGCCGCCTCGAACGGGGTCTCGACCGATCTGGCGCCCCTGCCGCCCCCGGTCGTCGTCGCCGTCCCGGCCGCGCCGCCCGCGGAGACCGCCGCCGCCACGGTCGGCGCGGCGCCCGCCGCCGTCACGCCGGCGACCGGCGCCCCATGCTGGCGCTACGCCGGCGGATGGCGCCGAACGGCCGCGGACATGAGCCTCTCCGCCTGTGTGCAAACCCTCTACGCCGGCCAGTGCGAGCGGCCCGGCGCGGCGGCCTATGGCCGATGGGGCGAGCGGACCCTTCGCCGGGTTCCCGGCCGTATCGAGATCAGCGCTGACAACCACAATTTCCGCATGCTCGCCGAACAGGGCGCCGCCTGTTTCATCGGTCCCATTTCCCCCGCCGCCGGGGAACGGTAAGGTCACCCATGCGCGCCGCGACAGCTCCCATCGTCATGGCCCTCGCTCTCGCCGCCGCCTCTCTGGGCGGATGCCAAAAACAGCTCGAGGCGCCGATCGCGGCTGGCGTGTGCTGGCAACTCGTCCAGCCGCCCGGCGGCGCGCCCAAGTTCAACAAGCTGGCGTCAGGCCAGCCCGATCTCGAGCATTGCGCCGCCCAGCTGGAGATGATGCGCCTTCGTTTCGCCGCCCTCGGCGCCGGCCAGACCGAGGTCACCGGCGCCTATCAGGGGCAGTTTTTGTTTCTCCAGCGCCAGGGCGTGTTCACCTCCCAGAGCTACGGCGGCTACCGCTACCCGTTCATGGTCCGCACCGGCGATGGACGCCTCGCGGTTCCCGGAGCGATGCCCCAGGCGCCGCAACGCTGAACAGGCGCTTCGCGAACGAAAGCGGAACACGCGCTTGCGCCGGCGGCGCGGGCTGATAAGGTCGAAAACGATTCCGGCGCGATCGGTCGCCGGGCGAGCACAAGGGAGCGGAGCTCTATGGCGGGCAGCGTCAACAAGGTCATTCTGGTGGGCAACCTCGGCCGCGACCCGGAGGTGCGCACACTCAACTCCGGCGACCGGGTGGCCAGCTTCACCATGGCCACGTCCGAAACCTGGCGCGACCGCGCCTCGGGCGAGCGCAAGGAAAAGACCGAGTGGCACCGGGTGTCGATCTTCAACGACAACCTCGTGAAGATCGCCGAGAACTATCTGAAGAAGGGCTCGAAGATCTATCTCGAGGGCGCCCTCCAGACACGCAAATACACCGACGCCGCGGGGGTCGAGAAACAGGCCACCGAGATCGTCCTGCAGAAATTCCGCGGCGAACTGACCATGCTCGACGGGCGCGCCGATGGCGAGGGCGGCGCCGCGCGCGGCGAGAGCGCCGGAGGCTATGGCGGTGGCCCGCGCGCCGCGCCATCCGGCCCCAAGGAAACCTTCACCGCCGACCTCGACGACGAAATCCCGTTCTGACCGGCGGCGCGATGGCCGAAAGACCGGACTTCATCGCCCATTGGACGGCCTTGGAAGACGCCGGGGCTCACCGTTACCGCGGCGACGACGAGGCCATGGGATTCGACACTTCTTTGGGCCGCGCGCTGGGGCTCACCCGCATCGGCATCCACCATGTCCGCGTGCCGCCCGGCCGGCGGATCAGCTATCCCCACGCCGAGAGCGCCGAGGAGGAGTTCGTCTTCGTCCTCGACGGGAGGCCCGACGCGTGGATCGACGGCGTGTTGCACCCGCTCGCGCCGGGCGACAGCGTGGCCTTTCCGGCGGGAACGGGGCTGTGCCACACTTTCCTCAACAACACGGCCGGGGAAGTCAGGCTGCTGGTCGTGGGCGAGACGGCAAAGGCCGACAACCGCATCCACTATCCCCTGAACCAAGCCCATGAACGGACCCGCGAGGACCGCTGGATCGATCCCCCCGCCCGCGTCATGGGTTCACACGACGGCAGGGCGTGGGTCGGCGGTGATTCCGGATAGGCGTCGGGGGATCCGCGTCCCCCTGCCAGGTCCAGTGACCGGCGCCGTCGAGGTTCTCGAGCGAAAGATCGGCGGATTCATACGCGGCGGGCGGCGGCTCGGCGACAATGCGCGCGAAGCGTTCGGCCGGGTCGTCACCTTGACGTGACGCTTCGGGCTCCATGACCACCCGTCACCGATTGCGTCGGAACTCGATGGGCTCTCCCGTGGCGATGGCCTCGTCCACCAGCCGGAAGATGTCTTTTCGGAACTGTGTGATGGTCACGGACTTCCTGCGTACACCACGGCGCCGAACCTGTACACTTCAAGGCGGACGGTGTCGCTTTCAGTGGCGTCCGGAGGGGCGCCGTGCTAGGAAGGCGTCGGACGTTCGGTGTCCGATTCTGAGCGTTGAACCCCCCATTTGACCGACGAGATTCCCACGCCGCCTGTGGATGCCCGGCGGGGCGCCGTAAGCCCCATCGCCATCGAGGACGAGGTCCGCAAGTCCTACCTCGACTACGCCATGAGCGTGATCGTGAGCCGCGCCTTGCCCGACCTTCGCGACGGCCTCAAACCGGTTCAGCGGCGCATCCTGTATTCGATGATCGAGCAGGGCCATACGCCCGACCGGGGCTATGTGAAATCCGCCCGCGTGGTCGGCGATGTGATGGGCAAATACCATCCGCACGGCGACCTTTCGATCTACGACACCCTCGTGCGGATGGCCCAGCCGTTTTCCATGGGACTGCTCCTGATCGACGGACAGGGCAATTTCGGCTCGGTCGACAACGACCCGCCGGCGGCCATGCGCTACACCGAAAGCCGCCTGACCCGCGCGGCGATGGCGATCATGGCCGACCTCGACAAGGATACGGTCGACTTCAGGGAAAACTACGACGGCAAGGAGAGCGAGCCGGCCGTCCTGCCCTCGCGCATCCCCAATCTTCTGGTCAACGGCGCCGGCGGCATCGCGGTGGGCATGGCGACCAACATCCCGCCGCACAATCTGGGCGAGATCGTCGACGCTTGCCTCGCCTTGATCGACACGCCCGATATCCCGCTCGACCAATTGCTGGATATCGTGCCCGGCCCCGATTTCCCCACCGGTGGCGAGATCATCGGCCGGACCGGCGCCCGGCAGGCCTTGATCACCGGCAGGGGTTCGGTGGTGATGCGCGGCGTCGCCACCATCGAGGAGATTCGCAAGGATCGCGAGGCGATCGTGATCACCGCCATTCCCTATCAGGTGAACAAGGCGGCGATGGTCGAGCGGATCGCCGAACTGGTGCGCGAAAAGCGCATCGAAGGCATTGGCGACCTGCGCGACGAAAGCGACCGCCAGGGCATGCGCGTGGTTATCGAGCTCAAGCGCGACGCCGGCGGCGAGGTGGTTCTGAACCAGCTCTACCGTTTCACCCAGCTTCAGACCGCCTTTCCGGTGAACGCCCTGGCGCTCAACCGCGGGCGCCCCCAGCAGATGGGGCTGCGCGAGATGCTCACCGCCTTCATCGCCTTCCGCGAGGAGGTGGTGATCCGGCGCACCCGGTTCGAACTGTCGAAAGCCCGCGACCGAGCCCACGTTCTCGTCGGCCTGGCCATCGCCGTGGCCAATATCGACGAGGTGATCCACATCATCCGCTCGTCGCGCGACCCGGCCGAGGCGCGAGAGCGGCTGGTCGCTCGCGACTGGCCGATCGGGGACATGGAACCGCTGATCGCGCTCATCGCCGACCCGCGCACGGTGATCGTCGCCGGCGCCCTTGTGCGCCTGACCGACGATCAGTCGCGCGCCATCCTGGCGCTGACCCTCTCGCGCCTGACCGGCCTTGGCCGCGAGGAGATCTTGGAAGAGGCCCGCGAACTGGCCGGCGCCATCCAGGCGCACCTCGATCTGTTGTCATCGCGCGCGGCGATCATGGCCGTGGTGCGCGGCGAACTGGTGGAGGTGCGCGAGGCCTACGCCGTTCCCCGCCGCAGCGCGATCGTCGAGGGCGACGCCGACGTCGAGGACGAGGACCTCATCGCCCGCGAGGAGATGGTGATCACCGTCACCCACGCCGGCTATGTCAAGCGCACGCCGCTGACCACCTA
>JBDTKQ010000047.1:0-15762 GCA_039935235.1 Caulobacteraceae bacterium | reverse complement strand
GGGCGAGCGGAGTCCTAGAGGGGGCAATCAGAGGCTGAGGCCCGGGACGATGAAGCGGGCCAGTCGCGTCCGGTCGGCGTCGCCAATTTCCACGACCTTGCGCGTGGCGAGATCGAAACTGACGGCGAGCGCCTCCGCCGACCCCCATGCCCGCCCGCTCGCCGGATCGATCATCCAGTGGACCAGCCGTTGGGTGCGCGCATCGACCGCGGCCATGCCCGAGCGGATCTCGAAGCGGTCGCCGGCGCGCGGCCAGGCGGTGTGGAGCAGACGATACTCGACCACGGCCCCGCCCATGCTGGCGGGTCGGTCGGGGGCCACCGCCGCCGCCGGGTCGCGGAACACGCCGGCCAGCCGGGGGACATTGTCGGCCACCCGGCCGATGAAAACCTCCGGGCGCATCCGGCCGAAGATGTCGCACTCTTCGGGCCCGATCGCCCCTGCGCCCAGTCGCATCAGTCCGAGCTCGTCGGCCAGGGTCCCGTCCGCGCGGGAGGTCGCCGGCGCCGTTCCCAGACCGCGCGGACCGGCCCCCGGGGGGACAACCGCGGCAAGAGTCCGCGCCAGCGCGCGGGTGCGCTGCGACCATGGGAATGGCCGCTCGTCGCGCGCGGTAACGTGGGCGACCACCGTCACGAAGCTGGCGGCGATCTCTCCGGTGTTCGAATGATACAGAAGTTGCAGGATGCGCGCCTCGTTCTCGCCAAGGTCGAGCACCCCGGCGGTCATATGCAGCGGCGCCCGCGCGAGGGCCTCGCGCATGAAGCGGATATGCTGCTCGCGCACGAGCAGGGTGGCCGATGCGTTGGCGCGAAAGGCGCCCGGCAAGCCGAAGCCGGCGGCGAGCCCGACCAGCCCCTCCATCGCCCGCGCGACGTAGAAGCGCACGTTCATGTGCCCCATCTCGTCGCATTCCCAGGTGTTGACCCCCCCTCGCCAAACCTCGAGCGGGGTCGCGGGGTCCTCTACCAAGGCGTCTTGGCGATGAGGGACGCCTCGGCGGCGCACGCGGCCGGCGGCGGCCCGGGACGCGAGCGCAGCGCGGCCATTTCCACCCGCGCGGCGTCGAGGTCAGCGCGGAAGCCGGCGTCGCCGACCAGTGCGGCATTGAGCGCCGAAGCGGTGGTCCGACCCGCGGCCACGGCGCTGGCGTTGTGCGCCCCGCACACCACCCGGCTTTCGCCGAACGCGCGCGCCCGGGCGAGGATCGGGCCGGTTCGCTCGGGGGCGAGCTCGGCGAGGATCAGGCCAACGGTCCACCCCCAGGTCGTGTGGCCCGAGGGATAGTCGTAGTTGCGCGCGAGCGACTCGGATTTGGGAACGCAGATGTCGCCGCTGTCCACCAGATACGGCCGCCGGCGCTTGTAGAAGTCCTTCGGCCCATTGACCGCTCGGACGACATCGGGTCCGACCCGCCGCAGCACAGCGGCGAGTTTCGGCGCCGAGGCGGGGTCGAGGACAACACCGGCGGCGCAACTGAAATCACGCATCATGGCGCCGGGAGAGGAGTCGACGTCGTTGCGCGCCAAAGTCCAGCGCGGCGATCCCTCGAGCTTGCGCGTGGCCTTGAAGATCGCCCGATCGGCGACGTCCGCCGGCGAGCCGGCGGCCGGCGCCGAGGGCAGGATCGCCAAGGTGTCCGGCTCGGTGGCCGCCGACAGATAGGAACCGGGCACGCTTTGGGCGACGACGACGCCGCCGAGAAGGGCGGACCCGGCCAGGGCGATGGCGGCCAGTCTGGATTTCATGCGCGGGGTCCCCAATTTTTTTGACCGTCGCAGGGAAAGGCGGCCTGTTCAACCGGGGAAGAGCTTGGCCCACCGCCGTTTTTCCCGGCTCCGCCAGCCGCCGCGATGCCACGCGTCCGACACGATCAGAGGGACCACCGTAGTCGCCTCGGCGAATACCATCTGCTCGTGGGCAACATCCACCTTGCCCCACGAACAGGCCTCCTTGAGCGTGGAGGAGGAACAGGCCCCGTCGCGCACATCTGCGACGGTGATCTGGACGGCGTATTTGTGCATTTCCGCCTCCACCCCGAGAATTTCGGCGCAGACCACCGTGTCCTGCGCGAAGTTCTTGGGCACGCCGCCGCCGATCATGAACAGACCCGTCGTCCCGGCGGCGATCTTGACATCGGTGAGTTCGCGGAAATCGGCCACCGCGTCGATGCTGACATAGGGCCGACCCGCCTTGATCCGTTCGACCTGGTGCTTGACCAGGCCGAAACCGGCGGAGCTGTCGGTGAAAGCGGGGCAGAAAATCGGGCAACCTTCCTCGAAGGCGGTCTGGATCAGGCTGCCGGCCTTGCGCGCCTTGCCCGACGCCAGCCAGCGGCCGATCTCCTTGATGAACTCGCGGGAGGAATAGGGGCGCGGTTCGAGGCCGTCGGCGATCTCCTCGATGGCGTGATCGCAGGCCTGGAGCTCTTCCTCATCAATATAGGTGTCGTAGATGCGGTCTATGTAGAGGGCGCGCAAATCGCGGTCGTCGACGTCGCTCTTCGCCTGATAGTGGCGAAAGCCGAGGGCTTCGAAGAAGTCCATGTCGATGATGGAGGCGCCGGTGGCGACGATCACATCGGCCATGCCGTATTTCACCATGTCGCGCCAGACATGCATGCAGCCGCCGGCGCTGGTCGAACCGGCGAGGGTGATCCACACCGATCCCGCCGGGTCTTCGATAGCCATGGAAAGAATGTCCGCCGCACGCGCGGTGTCACGCGAGGTGAAGCTCATCTTGCGCATGGCGTCGATCACCGGTCGCGCGTCGAAGGCCGCGATGTCCACGTGCTCCACGACGGTGGACAGCAGTTCGGCCTTGGTATTGGGAGCCGTGGCGTTCATGGGCAAGGCCTTGGTGAGCTGCGCCCCGCCACGGTGGGGAGAGGCGAAATGATGAATGGCGGGATCGGCTTTACCGCCGCTTGCGCCGTTTGCCGCGGGCGCGCGACAGTTTGACGACCGTCTCGGGCTCGGCGCGGGGCAGCGGAATCGAACGTGGGGCGAGGCCGAACATCGAGGCCATGGGCGCGTCGGCCACCTCCACCGTCTCGACTTCGCCGAAACCGTTGAATCGGCTGGCCATGGCCACGCCATAGGCGCCCATCATGCCGATCTCCACATGATCGCCCTCCTGGACGTCGTTGGGCAGCCAGAACGGGCCGGGCATGACATCCACCGAATCACAGGTGGGACCGAAGAAGTGGAACGGCCTGAGCGCGCCCATCGGCTCGCCCCCGGCGCGCACCAGCTTGACGGGGAAAGGCCATTTGCTGTGCGCCGCATCGAACAGCGAGCCATAGGCGCCGTCGTTGAGATAGAGGGCGTCGCCTTTGCGAAGTTCCACGCGCGTGAGCAAAGAGGCGCTCTCGGCGACGAGGGCGCGGCCGGGTTCGCACCACAGCTCGGTGGTCTCGTGAACCATCATGTCGTTGAACCCGCGCTCGATGGCGGCGGCGTATTCGGTCATGTCCGGCGGGACCATGCCCGGATAGACGGAAGGGAATCCGCCGCCCACATCGACGACGTCGGCGAACACGCCGGCGCGCACCAGCGCCCGCGAGGCCTGGGCCATCGCCGCCTGAAAGGCGGATGGCCGCATGCACTGGCTGCCGACGTGGAACGAGATGCCCATCAATTCGTCGGTGGCTCGCCGCGCGGCGAGCAGCAAACCAGGCGCGTCGGCGGCATCCGCGCCGAACTTTCCCGAAAGGCTGTAGGCTGCGCCGGCCGCTTCCACCGCCAGCCGGACAATGAGGTTGAGGTCGGCGGCCCCGTCCGTGCAGGCGACAATCTTGGCCAACTCCTCGTGGGTGTCGAGGGCGAAGGTGCGGACCCCATGGTCGAAATAGGCGGAGGCGATGGCCGCGCGGCTCTTCACCGGGTGCATGAAGGCGATCTTCGCGCCTGGGGCATGGGCGCGCACCGTCTCGATCTCGGAAACAGAGGCGACGTCGAAGGCGTCGATGCCCCCGTGGACCATGGCGCGGATCGCCCACGGTGAGGGGTTGGCCTTCACGGCGTAGAGGATATCACCCGAAAATGTGGCCCGGAACCAGCGCGCCGCTACGGTGACGGCGACCGGTCGCACGAGTGCGACAGGACGTTCCGGCGACCGCTCACGGACCAGGTCCAGGGGCGAATGGTACGTGTGCAATTCACGTAACCCCCTGCAGATTGTTAACCCAATCCGGCGTTAGCAGCGCGTAACATGGACATCGGGTCCGCCGGAGCCGTGCGAGATAGTGACCCGGGACCCGCATGTAAACCCTAAAACGTCGATGCCAGTCCGACGCTTCGCGCGCCCGGACTGGACCGGCGTGGGCGCCGCATGGCATGAGGGCGACCGCGTGTCCGCGGGAAGGAGTGACCGACTTGTGCTCGCCCGACCCGCCTTGTCCCGGGCCGCACCCGTGAGCGCCACGGTTCGGGTCCATGCCCTGAGCAAGAGTTTCGGCGGCCGGCTGGCGCTCGACGGCGTCTCGTTCGAGGTCCGGGCCGGGGAGATGATCGCGCTCATCGGCGCCTCCGGCTCGGGCAAATCGACCCTTTTGCGGGCGATCGCCTGTCTCACCACGATCGACGGCGGCTCGGGCCAGATCGAGACCTTCGGCCGGGTCGTACAGCGGGATGGGCGGCTGACCGACAAGGCGCGCGGCGCCCGCCGGGGCATCGGCTTTATCTTCCAGCAGTTCAACATGGTCGGGCGCCTGACCCTGTTCACCAACGCCTGCCTCGGAGCCTTGGGGCGGGTCGGCTTCTGGCGGGGCCTCCTCGGGCGTTGGCCGGCGGAGACGCGAGCGGCGGCAATGGGGGCGCTGGCTCGTGTGGGAGTCGCCGAATACGCCGGCCAACGGGCGGGAACCCTGTCCGGAGGCCAGCAGCAACGCGGGGCGATTGCTCGCGCGCTGGTGCAGCAGGCCGGGATCGTGCTGGCCGACGAGCCGGTGGCCTCGCTCGATCCGGTCAGCGCTAGGCGGGTGATGGAAATCCTCCGCGATCTCAACACCGGCGACGCCATGACCGTGCTCGTCACCCTCCACCAAGTGGATCACGCCTTGCGCTTTTGCGATCGGGCGATCGCCCTGAAAGCGGGGCGCATCGTCTATGATGGCCCCACGGCGGGTCTGGGCCGCGAAACCCTGGCGGATGTCTATGGCCCCGAATTCGACGACGCCGTTCGCCAAGGAGCGCCCGCATGATCGATCGCCGCCTGTTCGCCGCCGCCGCTCTGGCGGGCGTCTGGCTGAGCGCCTGCGGCGCCCCGGCGCGGCGTGGCCCGGGCGGCGGCGTTCCCGACGAGATCCGCTTTTCGGTCCTCTCGACCGAGGCTTCGGCGAGCATGGAGCAATACTGGCGACCGATCCTCGCCGACATGGCCCGCGAAACCGGGCTCAAGGTGACGCCGTTCTTTTCCGGCAACTACACGCTCCTGATCGAGGCGATGAAGTTCAAGAAAACCGACGCCGGCTGGTTTTCCAACTTCTCGGGGCTCGAGGCGGTGCGTCGGGGTGGCGGAGAGGTGTTCGCACGCACCTTCGATCCCACGGGAATCGATGGCTACAAATCCGTGCTGATCGTGCCGGCCAAGAGCAAGACCACTCTCGCCGACGTCCTTAGATGCGACAGGAAACTTACCTTCGGCCTTGGCGACGTCCTTTCCACGTCGGGCACTCTTGCGCCGCTGACCTATCTGTTCGCGCCGCGCAACATCGATCCGGCCACCTGTTTCAGGCAGGTTCGCTCGGGCTCCAGTCACCAGAGCAATCTCTACGCGGTGGCCGCCGGTCAGCTCGACGTGGCGACCAACAACACCACCTCCCTGATGCTCAACCGTCGGCACGGGCGCCACGAGGCCGACGAGGTGAGGGTGATCTGGGAATCACCGAGCCTCCCCGAAGATCCGATCATCTGGCGCAAGGATCTGGATCCGGCGGTCAAGGAGAAGCTGCGCCAGTTCTTCCTCACCTATGGCCAGGGCGACACGCCCAAGGCGGCGCTCGAGCGGAGCTATATGGCGCGGGTAAACGTCGGCGGGTTCAGGCCGGCGGACGACACTCACCTGTTGCCCGTGCGTGAAATGGAGGCGACCGAACTGTGGCTCGTGGCCAAACAGTCGAAGGATGCGGGAAAAATAGCCGCCGCCCGCAAGGCGCTCGACGCGATCACCGCCCGGCGCGTCGCCCTCGAGGCTCGCACCCGCGCCCCGGCGGCCGCGCAATAGGATGGTGGAAGCTGCGGCCGATCCGGTTTTGCGACCGCCGGAGCGCGGTTGGGGGGAGCGGGCCTTCGATCTTCTGATCTGGGGCGGCGTGGCCGCACTTCTGATCGCGAGCTTCGGGCCGGCCGAGGTCCCCAAGATCGGCGACCTTTTCACCGGTGGCGGAAACATGCGCACCCTGGGCGCGGAGTTCATCCGGCCCAACTTCACCGATTGGCGGCTCTATGTCGACAACATGTGGCTGACAATCCAGATGGCGCTTTGGGGCACAGCGCTGGCCATGACGATCGCGGTGCCCCTTGGCTTGGCCGGCGCGCGAAACGTAAGCCCCGCGTGGGTGCAGCAGCCGGTGCGGCGACTCCTCGACGTCCTGCGCTCCGTGCCCGATCTGGTGATCGGCGCGATCTTCGTGGTCGCCGTGGGTCTTGGTCCCTTCGCCGGCGTGATGGCTCTGGCGGTGAACACCGGCGGCGTTCTGGGCAAGCTGTTCTCTGAAGCGGTCGAGGCGATCGACCGGGGGCCGGTGGAGGGGGTCAAGGCGACGGGCGCGGCGCCATTGCAACAGATCGTCTGGGGAGTGATGCCCCAGGTGGCGCCGCTGTGGACCAGCTACGCCCTCTACCGTTTCGAATCGAACGCCCGCTCGGCCACCGTGCTCAGCCTGATCGGGGCCGGGGGCATCGGCCAGAACCTGTTCGACTCGATCAACAGCTTCGCCTTCGCCCAGACCAGCGCCATCGTCATCGTGATCATCATCGCGGTCTCGGGCATCGACCTGCTGTCGCAACTGATCCGTACACGGCTGTTGTAGGCTCAGGCCGTCGCCCGCGGTCCCCGCCGCAGCCGGGCGAGACGACGCAGCCGGCGCCAGAAACGGCTCTTTTCCGGTTCGGGATAGGGTTGGAGATAGCGCTGGAACTCCTCCGCGCAGGCCCGCCACGAATAGCGCTCCGCCACCGCGCGCACCTGGCGCCGGTCGATGGCGAGGGCCTCGAGACAGGCTTCCTTCAATCCCGTGGTCTGGCCGGGGGCCAGAACGCCTGCCCCGGTGCCCGGAATAATGTCGATCGGACCGGGGGCTGAAAAGGCGGCCACCGGGGTTCCGGCGCCCCATGCCTCCAGAATCACCAGGCCGAAGGTGTCGGTAAGCGAGGGAAATACGAAGACATCGGCGCAGGCATAGGCGGCGGCGAGCTCCTCGCCGAATTGCGCCCCGGTGAACACCACCTCCGGATAGCTGAGGGCCAGCTCGTCGCGCTGCGGCCCATCGCCGACCACCACCTTGGAGCCGGGAAGGTCGAGGCTGACGAAGGCCTCGATGTTCTTCTCCACCGCGATCCGACCGACGTTAAGCCACACGGGCCGGGCGAGGTGAGCGAACACGTCCGGCTCTCCCGGGCGCCTCGGATGGAACATCACCGTATCCAGTCCCTTGGACCACAGGGAAATGTTGTGGAATCCGTGGCGCTCGAGCTCGGCCTGCATAGTCGGGGTGGCCACCATCAGGCGCCCGGACGGCTTGTGAAACCAGCGCATGTAGGCGTAACCGGCGGCGAGCGGCACCGGCAGTCGGGCCGACACATATTCGGGAAAACGCGTGTGGTAACTGGTGGTGAACGGCAGTTTCCATTCGAGGCAGATACGCCGGGCGGCCAGGCCGATCGGACCCTCCGTGGCGATGTGGATGGCCTCCGGCTCGAAGTCCTTGAACCGCTGCTGGACCTGTTCATAGGCCCCCAGCGCCAGCTTGATTTCGGGATAGGTGGGCAAGGGGAAGGTGGCAAACTGGTCGGGACTGACGACCTCAACCCGATCGCCCATCTCCCGCAGTTCGGTGACCACCCGGGTCAGGGTGCGCACGACCCCGTTGACCTGGGGTTCCCACGCGTCGGTCGCCAGTAAAATCCGCATCGGGGATGGGGGGTTCCGGTTTCAGTGACGCCCACGCCGCGGCAGCGGCGCGGTCGCGGCCGCGATCATGGACCAGGTCGCGCGCGCGGCACAGTCACCGCTTTCACCGATTTTCGACAGGCGCCGTCGAGTCCGCCCAGGCCATCGGACAGGCGGTTATCGGACCGGTCGGCGACGGCGGTCGGGGGCGCAACCGGACGCCCTTCACCAGCAGCCTCACCGCCTCCCAGTGGATCGCGAGGACGACTTTGAGGGTGAGGAGAGGAAACGCGACGAGGGCGCGCATCAGCATGCCGTCGGAAAACGGGTGGCGGCGGCCGCGGAAGATCGCCGTTATCACCCGCGCGCCTCCGGCGTCGGCCCCATGAACGGTGGTGGAGATCGCCGGACCCGGCGGGGCGATGAGAAAATCGTAGGTCATTTCCATGGCCATGAACGGAGAGACGTGGAGGGCCTTCGCGCACGTTTGACGAATGACCCCTCGGATCGAGGCCGGGGCGGGCATGACATAGCTGTGGCGTTCGCCGAAGGTGTTGTTGACCTCATAGATCATCGCCGCGAGCGTCCCATCCGCCGCGTGACAGAAATAGATGCTCAAGGGGTTGAATACGTGGCCGAACATGCGGGGCATGCACAGGAGCAGGATCTTCCCGCCCGCCAGATCGACCCCCGCCTTGGCCGCGGTCGCCTCCACCCACGGCCGCAGCCGACCCTCGCCGGCGCCATGGTCACGGTCGTGGAAGCTGAACACGTTCAGGCGATTGTGCGAGAACAGGCGAAGCCGCCGCCCGAGGGCGGGGGCCTGATCGAGATCGATCAGCGCCTGAAACATCGAATAGTTCAGACGGTGGCGCCGCGGGGTGAACCTCTGGTGGACGACCGATCCGAAATAGAGGGCCGAGGCCTCTTCGCTCACGCTGCGCTCTCCAACCGCTCGAGGACCGGAGCGGTCGGCCCCAGGTGGATTCGGCCCGACTCGTCGACCACCGTCCACGGCCGCTTCACCCCACCGAGCGCCTCAGCGACCGCCAGACCCGCCTGAAGCCCGTCCTCGTGGAAACCAGATCCGAAATAGGAGCCGCACCACCAAAGTCCACCCGCGCCCTGAAGCGACCACAAGGATTTCTGGGCCCTGATCGCCGCGCCGTCGAATTGTGGATGCTCATAGACCTCGGTGCGGATCACCTTGGCCGGTTCGGGCGCGCGCACCGGATTGAGGGTGACGAACAGCGGGCTCCGCGCCGGGAGATTCTGCAGCCGGTTCATCCAATAGGTGACGCAGAGCTGCGCCGCGCCGTCCGGGGAGGTCTGGCCGACATAGTTCCAGGCCGACCACGTGCCCCGACGACGCGGCATCAGAGCGACGTCCGAATGGAGGACCGCCTGATTGCGGCTGTAGCCGAAGGCGCCCAGCACCGCACGCTCCCTGGGCGTGGGGTTTTCGACCAGGGCCAGCGCCTGATCGGCGTGGGTGGCGACCACCACGTGGTCGAACCGCGTAGACGCGCCGGTCTGGTCGTGGACCATCACCCCGGCGGGCGTCCGGACGATCCTGCGGACCGCCGCGCCCAGCCGCATCTTGCCGACCAGCGAGGCCGTGAGCCGCGCGACGTACTCGCGGCTGCCTCCTTCCACGGTGCGCCACACCGGACGGTCGAGAATCTTCAGCAAGCCATGGTTGTCGCAGAAGCGAATGAAGGCGGCGGCCGGGTAGTCCCGGATCTCACCCACCGAGGTGGACCAGATCGCCGCCGCCTGCGGCAGGAGGTGCTCGTCCTGAAAGGCCGCGCCATAGCCCTGGGCCTTCAGATAATCGCCAAGGCTCGTCATTCCCGCCTCGAGGGCGCAGGCGTGGGCCGGAGCCTCGCGATAGAACCGCACGAGATCGCCCAGCATCGACCAGAAACGCGGCCGGACGAGGTTTCGCCACTGGGCGAACAGGGCGAAGAGGCTGTCGCCGCCATATTCCACCCGGCCACCGTCCATGCTCACGCTGAACCCCATGTTGGAAGCGCTGGTTCGCACCCCCAGAAAATCGAACAGGGCCACGAGATTGGGATAGTTCGCCTCATTGTAGACGATGAAGCCCATGTCCACCGGCAGGGACCCGAGCGGCGAGGGGGCCAGCACGGTTTGGCTGTGACCCCCCGGCCGCGCCTCGGCCTCATAGAGGGTCACGTCATGGGAGCGGGCGAGCAGCCAGGCGGCCGACATCCCCGAAATCCCCGCGCCGACGACGGCGATCTTCAGAGAATTCACCGTTGGGCGGACGTTCACGGGGCGGCATTCCTGCGAGACTTCGCGCCGCTTGGTCCGCGGGGGCGCTTCAGGTTAGTCTACGCAGGCGTTGGTGGCCCGGATCACCCGGCCAAAGGCGCCCGTGATCCGCCTTGGAGGGTCCGTCGTAGTGAGGGCATGGACGCCATCCGAACCGACTTCCATGCGCGGCCGCCGGCTGTCTCGTTCGCCGCCGGCCGTCTTCGCGCGTTCGGCATGAGCGCACGAGACGGGGCAAGCACGGGACCGAACTTCTCGGGCATGATCGTCGCCATCGCCGAGCGGGGCGATCGTGAGGCGTTCGCTGCCCTGTTCGGTCACTTCGCGCCCCGGGTGAAGAGTTACCTGATGCGGTTGGGCGCGCGCCCGGAGGCGGCCGAGGAACTGGCCCAGGAGGCCTTGCTGACCGTGTGGCGTCGCGCGGTCGCCTTCGATCCCACGCGGGCGGCGGCGTCGACCTGGATCTTTACCATCGCGCGGAACCTGCGGATCGACCTGGCGAGGCGCGAGAAACGACCGCCGCCCAGCGAAGACCTCTCGATGGGGAACGCTCCGGCGCCCGCGCCCGATGTCGTGCTCGCCGCGGGCGAGGACGAAAGCCGGATCGGCGCCGCCATCGCCACCCTTTCGGTTGAACAGGCGCAAGTCGTCCGCCTCGCTTTTTTTTCAGACAAACCCCATTCCGAGATTGCCGCCGAACTGGGGCTGCCGCTGGGAACGGTGAAATCGCGGCTGCGGCTCGCCATGTCGCGGCTTCGCCTCTTGCTTGGAGATATCCGGTGACCCCGCGCCATCATCCCGACCACGCGCTGGTCATCGACTTCGCCGCCGGAACTCTGGGCCCGGGGCGCAATCTGGTGCTCTCCAGCCATCTGGGCGTGTGCCCCGCATGCCGCGAAGAGGCGCGTCTGGCGGAATCCATCGGCGGAGCGCTCCTCGGCAACTTGCCGCCCGTGGCGATGCAGGTCGACGCTCTCGCTCGGGCCCTGGCGCGCATTGAGCGGCCGCCCGCCGCGCCGGCGCCCGACGTTCCCTCCCCGGTGGACTGGATCCAGACGCCCCCGGAGGTCGCCGCCGCGGCGCGCCGCCGCCGCTGGGCCGCGCCCGGCGTGTGGGTCGCGCCCGTGATCCGCGGTCCCGGAGCCGAACGGACCTATCTGCTTCGGGTGGCCGCCGGCATGGCGGTGCCGCGCCACAGCCACCGGGGCGCCGAATTGGTCTGTGTGCTCAAGGGGGCCTATCACGACGGCGCGCGGGTGCACGCGCGGGGAGACTTCGCCGAGAACGACGAGGCGATCGATCACCGGCCGCGGGCGACCGCCGAGAGCGAGTGTATTTGCCTGATCGCCGCCGACAGGCCGCTGGTGGCCCGCGACTGGGTGGGCAAGCTTTTTCAGCCGTTCGTGCGTATCTGATGGGCCTCGCCGCCTCGATCGCCGCGGCGCTTCTGGCGCTGGCGGCGCCGCACGGCATCGCGACAAAGCGAGACATCGCCTACGACACCGGCCCGCGGCGACGCCTCGATGTCTATTTCCCCAAGACCGCCCAAACCGGGGCGCCCATCGCGGTCTTCATCTATGGCGGAAGCTGGCAATCGGGCGACAAGGGGTTCTACCGCTTCGTCGGCAAGGTGCTGGCCTCGCGCGGGATCGTGACGGTGATCCCGGACTACCGCGTCTACCCAGAGGTTCGCTATCCGGCGTTCCTGCGTGACAACGCCGAGGCTGTGGCCTTCGCGCGGACCCACGCCGCCGAGTGGGGAGCCGATCCGCACCGCCTCATCCTGATCGGTCATTCGGCGGGCGCCTACGACGCCGCCATGCTGGCCCTGGACCCGCGATGGCTCGGGGCCGTGGGCCTCGATCCGGCCCGGGACATCGCCGCCGTGGTCGGCCTCGCAGGGCCCTATGATTTCCTTCCGTTGCGTGACGAGACCCTGAAAATCATCTTCGGGCCGGAAGACCAGCGGAAGGACACCCAGCCGATCGACCATGTCGATGGCCGCGCTCCGCCGATACTTCTCCTTGCCGGGAGCGCCGACACGGTGGTCGATCCAGGCAACGCCACGCGGCTCGCCGCCGCGATAACCGCGCGGGGCGGCGCGGCCCGGGCGCGGCTCTACCCCGGCGTCGGCCACGTGGGCATGATCGTCGACATTCTCGCGCCGTTCCGCGGTCGCGCGCGGGTGCTCGACGACCTGCTCTCGTTCATCGCGGACCGGACTGCCGCCCCCGCGGCGAAGTCGGCCGCGTGACCCTCCTCATCGTCATCGTCACCCTGGCGCTCGCCGCCGCCATGGCCGGCGCGTGGACCCTCCAGAAGGCGACGGGAAACGCCGGCTGGGTCGACGTCGTCTGGACCTTCGCCACCGGGGCCGCGGGGGTGATATACGCGCTCTTTCCCACGGGCGACTACCGTCCGGGCGCCCGCGGATTTCTCCTCGCCGCCCTGGTGGCGGCGTGGTCCCTTCGGCTGGGCATCCACCTCGCGCGGCGCAGCGCGGCGGCCAGGACCGAGGACGCCCGCTACGCCGCTTTTCGACACGCGTGGGGCGGCGCCTTCGAGGCGCGACTGTTCGGCTTTCTCCAGATTCAGGCGCTCGCCGCCGCCCTCCTGGCCCTTTCCGTTCTCGTCGCGGCGCGCAATCCGCTCGCGGCGTTCAGGATCCAGGATTTCATCGGGGCCGCGATCCTCACCGGCGCCATCCTGGGCGAACACGTGGCTGACGAACAGCTTCGCCGGTTCAAAGCCTATCCTCCCAACCGGGGCGCGATCTGCGATGTCGGCCTGTGGTCGTGGTCGCGCCATCCGAACTATTTTTTTGAATGGCTGGGCTGGCTCGCCTATCCAGCGATCGCCATCGACCTTGGCGGCCGGTGGCCGTGGGGTTGGCTGGCGCTCACCGGCCCGGCCTTCATGTTCTTCCTTCTGCGGTACGCCTCCGGCGTGCCTCCGACCGAGGCGGCGATGGCGCGATCGCGCGGTGCGGCGTTCGCCCGCTACACGGCCCGGGTCTCGACCTTCTTTCCTCGCCCGCCCGGCGCGAACCCTGCCGGAGGCGCCTCATGAGCCTGATCGCGACCGCCGCGCGCGTGGCCGAACGCGCGCCGGTGCCCGACCTCTTCACGCGGATGGGCGTCGCCTTTTTGGTGGGTCGCGCGCGCCAGCGACTGAACGCCGAGGGACCGGGCGGCGAGGCGGCGTTCGCAACCGCCATGGCCGGTCATCCGATCGCCGAAAACACCGCCGAGGCCAACGATCAGCACTACGAGGTTCCGGCGGCATTCTTCCGCGCGGTTCTCGGTCCCCGGCTGAAATATTCGAGTTGCCTCTATCCCGGGGGGGAGGAAACCCTCGCCGAGGCCGAGATCGCCGCGCTCGAGGAAACCTGCGCCCACGCCGACCTCGCCGACGGCCAGGCGGTGCTCGAACTGGGGTGCGGGTGGGGATCGCTGAGCCTGTGGATGGCGCAGCGGTATCCAAATTCGCGGATCACCGCGGTCTCCAACTCCCGCTCGCAAAAGGCGACGATCGAGGCGCGAGCGGCGGCTCTGGGGCTGGGCAATCTCGAGATCGTCACGGCGGACATGAACGATTTCGACACCGCCGCGCGGTTCGATCGGGTGGTTTCGGTGGAGATGTTCGAGCACATGGCCAACTGGCGCGCCCTCCTCGCCCGCGTCGCCGGCTGGCTGAAGGCGGACGGCCGGGTCTTTCTGCATGTCTTCACCCACGCGAGCCGCCCCTATCGCTTCGACATGGCGGACAAGGACGACTGGATCGCCCGGCACTTCTTCACCGGCGGCATCATGCCCAGCCACGACCTCATCAACCATTTTCCAGATCTCTTTCAGGTCGAGGCGCAATGGCGGTGGAGCGGCGACCACTACCGGCGCACGGCCCTGGACTGGCTGGCCAATTTCGACCGCGAGTCGGAGGTCGTCGATGAAGTGATGAAGGAAACCTACGGGGCCGAAGCCGGCGTGTGGAAGCGCCGATGGCGCCTTTTCTTTCTCGCCACGGCCGGGTTGTTCGGCGAGCGAGGGGGGTCGGTTTGGGGGGTCAGCCACTGTCGTCTCACCGCGCCCGGCGCATGATCCGCTGGATCGGTGCGTGGCTGGCGGCGGCGGCGACCTTCGGCGTCCTCGACGCCGCGTGGCTCGGCGCGGCCTACGCCAGGCTTTACCGGCCGGAGCTGCATGCGATTCTCGCCGAACATATGCGGTGGGCGCCGGCGGCCCTGTTCTACATCCTCTATCTCACCGGACTGACGATCTTCGCCGTGGCGCCCGCCCTGCGCGCGCGGCGGTGGGCGACGGCGACGGTCATGGGCGCGATCTTCGGCTTGGTCGCATACGCCACCTACGATCTCACCAATCAGGCGACCCTGGCCATCTGGTCCGCGCGGGTCACCTCGATCGATCTGGCATGGGGCGCATTCGCGAGCGCGGCGGCGGCGACGGCCGGCTATTTCGCCGGAAAATCCCTCAGGGCGGGTTAGCGAAAACGCGGCGAACGATCGCTTCGAGGCCGGCGGCGTCGATGGCGTCGAAGGCCCCCGGTCGGACCGAATCGACGTCGAGCACGGCGATCAGCTCGCCCACGCCGTCGAACACCGGAACCACGATCTCGCTGCGGGATCGCGAATCGCAGGCGATGTGGTCCGCGAAGGCGTCGACGTCGGCGACGATCACCGTCTTTCCCGAGCTCGCCGCGGCGCCGCAAACGCCGCGCCCAAAGGGAATGCGCAAACAGCCGAGGGTTCCCTGATAGGGACCGATCACCAGTTCATCCGGCTTTCCCCGGTCGACAAGGTAGAAGCCGGTCCAGGAAAAGCGCTCGAAGCCGGCCGCGAGCATCGCCGCGACGGTCGCCATGCGGGCGCCACCGTCGGGCTCGTCACGAAGGACGGAAGCGATCTCCGCCTCCAGATCCGCATAGAGACGCGCCTTGGCGGACGCCGGCGCCCGGATATCGTGAGGGTCGGACATGGAAGCGACATAGCGCCTTCGCGGCCGCGGCGCCATGAGGCTGACCGAAATGATGCGCACCCGTTGCTTTCCATGTTGCACTGCACCATAATCGGACTCTCCCTCGCGCTGGGCGGAGAAGGAACCGCGACCCCCATGAAGGCTCCCCGAAACCCCTGGTTCGACATCTCCATGGACATGGCGAGGTTGGGCCTCGAATCCCAGAGCGTGATCGGCCTGCGCATGGCCAAGGCCGCGTGGGGCGGGCCGGCGGCGCGCAAGGAAGCGGAGTTGATGATTTCCGAAAAGACCCAGGCGGCGATCGAGGCTCAGGGCCTCTTCGCCACCAGCCTGATGTCCGGGAAAGGCCATCTCGCTCCGG
>JBDTKQ010000046.1:0-3560 GCA_039935235.1 Caulobacteraceae bacterium | reverse complement strand
GGGTTCAGCACGGTGACGGTCAGAAGGCCGATGACGAATGACGCCGCCGCCGCCGGGGCGATGAATCGCCAGGCGGAAACGCCGGCGGCGCGCAGGGCCACCAACTCGCTGCGGCGGTTCAGCGCGATGAAAGCCGCCATGGAGCCGAACAGAAATACAAACGGTAACAGCAACAGGACGATCCCCGGCGCCTTGAGCAGGGTCAGTTCGATCAGTTGGGGAAAACCCAGTTCGACCTTGGCCCCGAGGGTGCGGGTCATGTCCACCAGGACGACCAGCACGATCACCGAGGCCACGACCGCGAACGCCACCCCCACCCCGGCCAGCGTTCGGACGAGAAGATAGATCAGAATGCGCAGGGGCGGGCGCCTCACGCGGCGCCCGTCATGGTCGCCGCCGGGACCCTCGCGCCCGCGCGGGGTCGTGCGGGGCGGGCGAAGAGCAGACCCGCCGCGGCAAGGCCGGCGACGAGGGGAACCAGATATTGGGCGGCGTTGAGCGCCGGGGTCGCGCCGGCCGCCGCCTGGACCGCGAAGCCCAAGGTGCGCACGACCACCGCCGCCGCGGCGACGGCGGCGATCCGCCCGGCGTATCCGGTCCGGCTGAACGGGCCGCCGATCACCGCCGCCATGGCCATGATCGTAAAGGCGACGATGTAGAGCGGCCCGGCGAGGCGAGAATGGCCTTCCGCCGCCATCTTGCGCGCGTTCGTCAGGTCCCATTGCTGACGCATGTCGGGGAAGAACAGCTCGTGAAGGTATCGGTCGGAAAGTTTGTAGCGAACCGGCCGATCGAGCGCCATCAACGGCCGCAGGTCGAAGACATATTCGTCGAACGACAGGAAATTGAGCGAACCGGTGGGGGAGAACTCCTGATTGCCCCCGCGACGCATGACCAGCATCGGGACGCCCGCGCGGCGTTCCAGCCGGCCCTCCCGGGCGGTGATGGTCACGTCGCGGCCGCCCGGCGTCTCACGGTCTATGAACAGATTGTGGATCGCGCCGTCGTCATCCACCGCTTGGGCAAAGACCGTCAGTCCAGGCGCGGGATGGGTGAATCGCCCCGGTTTGATCATGCTGGTCACCAGGTCGGCGCGCACCCTTTCGAGGGTGTGGCGCAAGAGGCGGTAGCAAAGCGGCTGAACCCACAGGCTGAGGATCAGGGAGACCAGGGCGACGATCGCCGCCAGGCGTAACGCGGGCGAGATCACGCGCCAGCGGCTCATCCCGGCGGCGAAACAGACGACGACCTCCTGTTCGGTGTGCAGGCGGTTCATGGCCACCAGCGCTGCCACGAGGATGGCCACCGGCAGGATGAGGACCACCAGCTGGGGCAGGGCCAGAAGGGTGATCTTGGCGAACACCAGCGGGCTTTGCCGCTGGTCGACGAGGATGCCGAGGGCCGAGAGGCTCTGGCTGAGGACCGCGACGGCCGACAGGGCGGCGATCGCCAACAGGGTGGGTCCGAGGAGCTGGCGAAACAGGTAGCGTTGGATCAGGGGCATGAACCGGGGGCCGGGCCTTCAACGCGCGAAGCTTCGAGCCCTCTTGGAGCAAGACGGGGGCGGTCGTTTGTAGCTATCCGGGGGGAGGCGGACAACCGGCGGCCGCTACCCCGGCGCCGGCGCCTCGATCACCGGTCCGAAGACCGTGCGAAAGGCACGTCGCAGCGCCGCGTCGGCCTCGGTCATGGTGAGGTGGACACCGAGGTCGGCGAGGCTGGTGACCCCGTGGTCGGCGATCCCGCACGGCACGATCCCGGCGAAGTGGTCGAGGTCGGGGGCGACGTTGAGGCTGATGCCGTGGAAGCTGATCCATCGGCGCAGCTTCACGCCCACGGCGGCGATCTTGTCCTCTCGGGGCGTCGGTCCCACCGTATCCCGCGTCACCCATACCCCGACGCGACCGCGGCGCGTTTCCCCTTGAACGCCCACGTCCGCCAGAGCCTCGATGATCCAGGCTTCGAGGGCGGCGACGAAAGCCCGCGCGTCGCGACCCCGCGCGCGCAGGTCGAGCATGACATAGGCCACCCGCTGGCCGGGTCCATGATAGGTGAACTGGCCCCCTCGGCCCGACCGGAACACGGGAAACCGGTCCGGCGCCAGAAGATCTCCCGCCCTGGCCGAAACGCCGGCCGAATAGAGGGGTGGGTGCTCGAGCAGCCAGACCAGTTCCCCTGGGCGCCCTTCGGCGATCTCCCGGACCCGCGCCTCCATGGCCGCCACCGCGTCGGTATACTCGACCGGGCCGGAGGACACCGCCCAGCCCACCGCCGCGCCGTCCGGGCGGCCAAATCGGATAGGGGCGGGGCAGGGCAGGCGCGTCATCGCCCGGAATGTGGGGCGCCCGGGCTCCGAGCGCAAAGCGATGCTTCCCAAGGGGCGGCCCATTTGCTACGCCCCGCCGCTCACTGGCGCCGCGGTCGTGGCGGAATTGGTAGACGCGCAGCGTTGAGGTCGCTGTGGGGCAACCCGTGGAAGTTCGAGTCTTCTCGACCGCACCAGTGAGATCTCGCCCAAGGAGCCTGCGGACGATCTGAACGCCACCTGGTCTCACATGATCATTTGCCTCGCCGGCGGGCCTCGTCCGCCGCGCCCGGTCCGTGCTAGAGGTCGCCCGATGAGCGCCAACCATGGACCGGCGATGGATTTCGGGCTCGGCGAGACAGCCGACGCGATCCGCGAGTCCACCGCCCGTTTCGCCGCCGACCAGATCGCCCCCCTCGCCGCGGACATCGACCGGAGCAACGAATTTCCCCGCCGACTGTGGCGGCCGATGGGGGAACTGGGGTTGCACGGGATCACCGTCGAGGAAGAGTTCGGCGGCCTCGGCCTGGGTTACCTCGAACATGTGGTGGCCATGGAGGAGGTCTCCCGCGCCTCCGCCTCCGTGGGACTGAGCTACGGCGCCCATTCCAACCTGTGTATCAACCAGATCCGCCGGTGGGGCTCGGACGAGCAGAAGCGCCGTTACCTCCCGGCCCTGATCTTTGGAGACCATGTCGGCGCGCTTGCCATGAGCGAGGCGGAGGCGGGGTCCGACGTCATCTCCATGCGCCTGCGCGCCGACAGACGCGGCGAGCGCCATGTGCTCAACGGGACCAAGTTCTGGATCACCAACGCCCCGCACGCCGACGTGTTGGTGGTCTATGCCAAGACCGATCCGGCGGCCGCCAGCCGGGGGGTGACCGCCTTCATCGTCGAGAAGGATTTTCCGGGATTTTCCGCGTCGCCCAAGCTCGACAAGATGGGCATGCGCGGCTCCGACACCGGCGAGTTGGTGTTCGAGGACTGCGAAATCCCTGGGGAGAACGTGCTCGGCCCCGCCGGGGGCGGCGCCGGGGTTCTGATGAGTGGGCTCGACTATGAGCGCACGGTCCTCGCCGGCGGGCCGCTGGGCATCATGCAGGCCTGCCTCGACGTCGTGCTTCCCTATGTGCGGGAGCGCAAACAGTTCGGGCGGCCGATCGGGACCTTCCAGCTGATGCAGGGCAAGATCGCCGACATGTATGTCGCCCTCAATTCGGCGCGCGCCTATGTCTATGCCGTGGCGCGGGCGTGC
>JBDTKQ010000045.1:0-7271 GCA_039935235.1 Caulobacteraceae bacterium | reverse complement strand
GCGCTGGACGGCGCGCGCGATCTGGACGTGTTCGCCCGGGATGTCCTGGCGCCGGCGGCGGAGTCGGCGCCCGGCGACGCGGGCTTCCTCGCCCTGGGCGAGAGCCTGGCGGCGGCGCGGGCCGAGGCCCGCGACGCGGCGTTGCGGGCCACCCGCTCGGCCCGTTTCTCCACCTTGCTTCTCGATGCGTGCGCGTGGATGGAGGTCGCGGTGGTCGGCGCCCCGGACCCTGTTCGCCAGGGACGGGGCGCGAGATCGCTGGAAGAGTTCGCCGTCGGCGCCCTCGACCGCGCCCGCAATCAGGTGAAAAGGCGCGGTCGGGGTCTGCGCCGGATGGCGCCGCCGCGCCGTCACAAGGCGCGGATCGAGGTCAAGAGGTTGCGCTATGCGGCCGAGTTCTTCGGCCCTTTGTTTGAGGCCCGCGCCGTCCGCAAGTTCGTCTCCCGGCTGGAGGACCTTCAGGAGAGCTTGGGGGAGCTCAACGATATCGCGGTCGCCCGGGTCCTCGCCGCCGCCTTCGCCGCGTCGGCCGACCCGTCGGCCGCCCTCGCCGCCGGGCGCGCGGTCGGTCGGCGCGAGGCGGCCGAGGGAGCGCTTCTCCGCGATGCCGACCGCGCCTGGCGGCGCCTCATGCGCACGCACCGGTTCTGGCGAGGGTAGTTTTCCGCGCCGGTGCGCTCAAACGGCGGGGCGGTCGCCTTGGCCCCGGACGATCTCCTCCTCGACGGCGCCAAGGCGATCCTTGCCGAAGAACATCTCCTCGCCGACGAAGAAGGTGGGCAGGCCGAAGACCCCGCGGGCGACGGCCACCCCGGTGTTGGCGATCAGGCCTTCCTTCACCTCGCGGTCCTGCATCAGCGCGAGAAGATCCTCGCGCGGCAGCCCGGCGGCGTCGAGTACGGCGGCCAGCTCGGCCGGATCGTCCATCTTGCGGCCCGCCTCCCACATGGCGGCGAACACCGCCTCGAGGTAGGCGTCGAACACACCCAGCCGCCCCGCGGCCACCGCGCCGCGCATGATCGAGAGGGTGTTGACCGGGAAGTGGGGGTTGGCGGCGAACCGGGAAAGGCCGTGGCGGGCGACGAACCGGCGGGTCTCGAGCGCCTCATAGGCCAGCTTTCCGGCGACCCCGGCATAGGCCTCCATCGGCGAACGGTTGCCGGTCGCCTTGAACACCCCGCCCAGAAGCACCGGGATCCGCTCGAACCGCGCGCCGGTGCGCGCCTCGATCCCGGGAATGACCTTGTGGGCGAGATAGGCGTTAGGACTGCCGAAATCGAACAGGAATTGGGCCGCGGCCATGGATGTCACCAGGTTTCGCCAAAGGGACGCAGATCGAGCTCGAAGGTCCAGGCGTCGCGGCTCTGGGTGTGCAGCCGCCAATAGGCCTCCGCGATCGAGGCCGGCTTCATGAGGGTGTCGGGCGTCAGGGCGGACAGGGCGCCCTCGCCGCGGGCCGCGACAATCCGTTGGCGCACGAAGGCCGTATCCACCCCCGCGTCGATGACGAGGTGAGCGACGTGGATGTTCTTCGGGCCGAGCTCGCGGGCCATGGCCTGGGCAACCGCCCTCAGGCCGGCCTTGGCGCTGGCGAAGGCGGCGTAGCCGGCCCCGCCGCGAACCGAGGCGGTCGCGCCGGTGAAGAAGATCGAGCCCGAACCGCGCGCCAGCATCGCCCGCGCCGCCTCCCGGCCGGTGAGGAAACCGCCCTCGCAGGCCATTTCCCACACCTTGTGAAACACCCGCTCGGTGGTCTCGAGGATCGGGAAGTTCACGTTGGCGCCGATGTTGAAGATCACCGCCTCCAAATGCTGATCGGCGTCGGCCTCGGCGATGAAGGCGGCGACCCGGCTCTCGTCGCGGGCGTCGAGGGAGCGGCCCTCGAAGCGGCCGCCGGCGGCGGCGATGCGCTCGCCGAGCGCCTGGAGTTGGTCGCCGCGACGCCGGCCGCCGAACACCCGATACCCCTCGGCGGCGAATCGCTCGGCGATCGCCGCGCCGATGAAATCCCCGGCCCCGACCACCGCCACCGAGGCGTCGCGCGGCGTCACCGCCGATCTCCATCGGTCTTCGCCGGTCGAGAGCGCAGGGTCTCGTGGTGGCGGATGACCTCGCGGACCAGAAAATTGAGAAACTTCTCGGCGAATTCCGGGGCCAGATCGGCGGTCACCGCCAGCGACCGCAACCGCGCGATCTGCTGAGCCTCGCGCACCGGATCGGCGGCGGGCAGATCGAGCCGGGCTTTCAGCTCGCCGACCTTGCGCGTGCATTTGAAGCGCTCGGCCAAAAGGTGCAGCACCGCGGCGTCGATGTTGTCGATCGAATGGCGCAGTTCGGCAAGTTCCGGCGGCGGGTCCAGGGGGGCGTGCGGCTGATCCATCCTTGCCTCGTTGCGGGCGAACGGCGCGCGGGTCAAGGTGCGTCCGGCCCGGCGGGGGACGCCGGGCCGGAGACGCCCGCCATGGACGAGATCCTCGCCGCCCGCGCCAACGCCCTCGCCGACCGGCTGCGGGAGCGCGGCCAAACCGTGGCCGTCGCCGAGTCCTCAACCGGCGGCCTGATCAGCGCCGCCCTCCTCGCCATCCCGGGGGCCAGCGCATACTTCGTCGGCGGCGGGGTGATCTATACCGGCAAGGCGCGGATGAGCCTGCTGGGGCTCCCACGCGAGGCTGTCGCCGGCATGCGTTCGGCGAGCGAGCCCTACGCCCTCCTGCTGGCGCGCACGGTGCGGGAAAACCTCGGCGCCGTGTGGGGCTTGTCGGAAACCGGCGCCGCCGGCCCAACGGGAAATCCCTACGGCGACGCGGCCGGTCATACGTGTGTCGCCGTCGCCGGGCCGGTCGAGATGGCCCTTACCCTTGAGACCGGGCGAAGCGACCGCGCCGGCAACATGACCGCCTTCGCCGTGGCGGCGCTGGACCTGCTGGAAAGCGCTCTGGGTTCGCGGACGTAAACCCCTTCTTCCCTCACCCTCCTCATGAAGGGGAGGGAGGAAACCGCGCTCCCTACCGCCCTCGCGCGCCGGGATACTGCGTGCGGTCGACGGCGATGGTCAGAGAGCTGCGGTCGCCGATCGGCTGGCACACCACGCCGCCGACCTCGTTGTAGCCGTGCGTGCCGACGCCGCCATAGACGACGCCGTGCGGGTTGCGGTCGGGTTTGATTTCGCCGTCCCTGCCCGCCTTGGCGACGCCGCCGCACGGGCCGACGATGGGTCCCCGGTCGTCGAACGCCGGTTGGGAGTCGATTCGCAGCGGCGGGGCGGCGGCGGTTGGCGGCGCGCCGCCCGCCGGGGCCGCAACGGCCGTGGCGATCGCCTCGCCGGCCCACGCCGGAGCGGCGCCGACAAAGACCAGAACGGCGATAAGCGGAAGCTTGATCATGGCAAGGCGTCCCTGATGGCCAGGGCGCCCCGGCACGTCGCGGCCAGGGTATCACGCCCGGGACGGCGCCGCACTTAAAACGCCCCCGCGTTCATGCGATGGTGGGCGCCCCAGCCAATGTCGGACATCCGCCGCTTGACCACTCCCTCTTCCCTCGGCGCCGCGCGCCGCGCGATCGCCCCGCTCTACCGCGCGCCCGAAAGGGAGGTCGTCGAACACCTCGCGGCCAAGGCGGCGCTGTCGCGGAGCGAACGCGAACGGGTTTTGATTTCCGCCGCCGGGCTTCTCGCCGAACTGCGCGCGCCCGGCCGGGCGGGCTGGATCGACCGCTTCCTTCAGGAATACAGCCTGTCCAGCGAGGAGGGGGCGGCGCTTCTCGGTTTGGCGGAGGCCTATCTGCGGGTGCCCGACGCGGGAACCGCCGACGCCCTCATCCGCGACAAGCTGGGCCAGGGCGACTGGCGCTCGCACCTCGGCGAGGCCTCGTCCCTGATCGTCAACGGGGCGACCCTCGGGCTGATCGTCGCCCAGTCGATGACCGAGGCCTCCACCGACGCCGGTGTCCTTCGCAAGCTGGTCGCACGGCTGGGCGAGCCGGCGATCCGCGCCGGGGTGGCCGGGGCGATGCAGCGGATGGGCGAGGCCTTCGTCCTCGGCCGCGACATCGACGAGGCGCTGCGCCGCGCCGACCGGGGAGCCAACCGCGCCTTCCGCTATTCCTTCGACATGCTGGGCGAGGCGGCGCGCACGGCGGACGACGCCCGGACCTATTTCGAATCCTATCTGGCGGCGATCGGGGCGGTGGGCGGCGGCGCGGGCGCGGGCGACGTCTTCGCGCGCGACAGCGTGTCGGTGAAGCTTTCCGCCCTCCACCCGCGCTACGAGCCGTTTCAGGCCGCCCGCGCCGTGCCCGAACTCGCCGGGCGGCTCATCGATCTTGCCCGTCTGGCCAAGGCCGGCGGGGTCGGCCTGACCGTCGACGCCGAGGAAAGCGAGCGGCTGGAGATGTCGCTGGACATCGTCGAGGCCGCCGCCCGCGATCCCTCCCTCGCCGGGTGGGACGGGTTCGGCATGGCGATCCAGGCCTATCAGCGTCGCGGCCCGGCGGTGATCGCGTGGGCCGGCGAGATGGCCCGCGCCACCGGCCGGCGGATGATGGTGCGCCTGGTGAAGGGCGCCTATTGGGACAGCGAGATCAAGCGGACGCAGGAGCGCGGGCTGGCGGACTATCCGGTGTTCACCCGCAAAAGCGGCACGGACGTCAGCTACATGGCGTGCGCCAGGGCGATGCTCGCGGAGGGGTCCCTATTTCCCGCCTTCGCCACCCACAACGCCCTCACCGTGGCCACCGTCCTCGAATGGGCAGGAACGCGGCGCGACTTCGAGTTTCAGCGTCTGCACGGCATGGGCGAGGGGCTCTACGAGGGGCTGATGGAAAGCCGCGACCTTGCGGTGAGGATCTACGCCCCGGTCGGCGGCTATCGCGATCTTCTCGCCTATCTCGTGCGCCGCCTCCTCGAAAATGGCGCCAACACCAGTTTCGTCCACCAGATCGCCGACCGCTCGGTGCGTGACGAGGACCTGCTCGCCGATCCGGTCGATCAGGCGCGGCGCAGCGGCTTTTCCGCCCATCCCGCGATCGTCCGGCCGCCCGACCTCTTCGCTCCGGAGCGGCGCAATTCAGCGGGCCTCGACCTTTCCGACGCCGGCGTGGTCCTGGAACTCCTCGGTGAGATGGAGGCGGCGTGGAAATCTTCCCCCGCCGCGCCCGCCGGGGCGACCGCTTCCGATGTGGCCGAGGCCGTGAGGCGCGCGGCCAAGGCTCAGCCGGCATGGAATCTCGTTCCGGTCGAGACCCGCGCGGCGATCCTCGACAAACTGGCCGATCTTGTCGAACGCGATCGCTCGCGCCTGATGGCCATCGCCGTGAGCGAGGCGGGCAAGACCATCGCCGACGCCTTGGGCGAGGTTCGCGAGGCGGTGGATTTCTGCCGCTATTACGCGGCCCGGGCGCGGATCGATCTGGCCACCGTGCGCCTCCCCGGCCCGACCGGGGAGCGCAACGAACTGGCCATGGCCGGGCGCGGCGTCTTCGCCTGTATCAGCCCGTGGAACTTTCCCCTGTCGATCTTTCTCGGCCAGGTCGCCGCCGCCCTCGTGGCGGGCAATACGGTGGTCGCCAAGCCCGCGCCGCAGACCCCGCGGATCGCCGCCGCCGCCGTCGCTCTGGCGCGCGAGGCGGGGGTTCCGGCCGAGGTCCTGCGACTGGTCGCCGGCGGCGGCGAGGTCGGCGGCGCTCTGGTCGCGGACCGCGCGGTGAGCGGAGTGGTGTTCACCGGTTCGACCGCCACCGCCCGCAAAATCGCCCGCACCCTGCTCGAGGACGAGACGCGCCCGCTGGTCCCCCTGATCGCGGAGACCGGCGGCATCAACGCCATGATCGTCGATTCCACGGCCCTCACCGAACAGGTGGTCGGCGACGCCATCGCCTCGGCCTTTCTGAGCGCCGGCCAGCGGTGTTCGGCGCTGCGCCTTCTGTGCCTCCACGAGGATATCGCCGAGGCGACTCTGACGATGCTCGCCGGGGCTATGGACGATCTGGTGATCGGCGATCCGGCCGATCCGGCCACCGACATCGGCCCGGTGATAGACGCCGAGGCCAAGGCGCGGATCGAGGCTCATGTCGAACGGTGGCGCGACAACGTCATTCATGCCTGTCCGGCGCCCGCCCGCGGGACCTTCGTCGCCCCGACGCTGATCCGCCTGAACCGGATCGAGGATCTCGAAGCGGAGGTGTTCGGCCCCATCCTCCATGTGGTCACATGGAAGCCCGGGCGGCTCGAGGAGACCCTCGACGCGATCATGGCCGCCGGCTTTGGCCTGACCATGGGGGTCCACAGCCGGATCGGAGCGGTCGCCCAGGCGGTGCGGGCGAGGGCCCGGGTCGGCAACCTCTATGTCAATCGCACGATGATCGGGGCGGTGGTCGGCGTGCAGCCGTTCGGCGGCGAGGGCCTCTCCGGCACCGGGCCAAAGGCCGGGGGGCCCCACTATCTGCCCCGGTTCGCGGTGGAGCGGACCTTCACCGTGGACACCACATCCGCCGGCGGCAACGCCAGCCTCCTCAGCCTCACCGACCTGGACGGGACGTAGCATTACAGTTGCATGCGGATTGGGCCCCTGAATCGATGGGTACCCATGATTTGCGAGATCATGGATGTCGAGCGCTTCGATTGAGACGACGCCGGAGCTTCAGGCGCCCTGGCGTCAAACCCCGGCGCCGCCGCATCTCCCCATCTGTATCGGACATGGCCGGCGCAACCCAAGCCTGCCCGCCGCGTTGGATGACGAGTCCTGTTACCTCCCGTGCTGACGGAGAACCATCCCATGAAGACCCACGGATCGGCCACATGGGAAGGAGGAATCAGGGACGGGAAGGGAAGCATCTCCACAAAGAGCGGCGCTCTTGATGCTTATCCGTACGGTTTCGCGAGCCGCTTCGAAGGCAAGAGCGGCAGCAATCCGGAGGAACTGATCGGCGCGGCCCACGCGGCGTGCTTCACCATGGCCCTCTCTCTTGCCTTGGGTGAGGCGCAGCTCACCGCCGAGCACATGGAGACCGTCGCCGAAGTCACATTGGAGAAGGAGGGAGAGGGCTTCGCAATCACCGGCGTCCGCCTGACTCTCCAGGCGAAGATCCCCGGCGCCGATGACGCCAGGTTTCAGGAAATTGCCGCCAGGGCAAAGGCCGGCTGTCCGGTTTCCAAACTCCTCGACACCACCATCACCCTGGATGCGAAATTGGTGGCCTGACCGATGGTCTGAATGACATGCGGTTTGTGGCAGTCCTCTTCGCGGCAATGGCCCCGACCGAAGGAAGGCGGGTTA
>JBDTKQ010000044.1:0-7385 GCA_039935235.1 Caulobacteraceae bacterium | reverse complement strand
TGTAGAACTCCAGGCGGATGGGAATGCCGAAGCGGTCGCGCAGGGGATTGGCCAGCAAGCCGGCCCGGGTGGTGGCCGCGACCAGGGTGAAGGGGGCCAGATCGATGCGGATCGAGCGCGCCGAGGGACCCTCGCCGATCATCAGATCGAGGGCGTGATCCTCCATCGCCGGATAGAGGATCTCCTCGACATTGGCCGCGAGGCGATGGATCTCGTCGATGAACAGGACATCGCGCGGCTCGAGATTGGTGAGGATCGCCGCCAGATCGCCGGCCTTGGCCAGCACCGGCCCGGAGGTGGCGCGGAAATTGACCCCCAGCTCGCGGGCGACGATCTGGGCGAGGGTCGTCTTGCCCAGTCCCGGCGGCCCGAACAGCAGCACGTGATCGAGGGCCTCGCCGCGCGCGCGGGCGGCGTCGATGAACACCCGCAGATTGGCCTTGGATTGTTCCTGGCCGACGAACTCGTCGAGGGTCCGCGGCCGCAGGGCCCTGTCCGGCGCCTCCAGCGGCGCGGGGTCGCCGGACACCAGACGGCTCACCGGTCGAGATCCCGCAGGGAGGCTTTGATCAGGGCTCCCTCGTCGGCCCCATCGCCCAGGCGAAGCTGCGCCTGATCCACCGCCCGCCGCGCCGCCGGTTCGGGCCAGCCCAGGCCCATGAGGGCCGAGACCGCCGCGCCGCCGGCGCTGATTTCGGCGGGAACAGCGGCGGCGTGGAGGGCCGCCACCGGCCCGTCGGCGATCGGTTTTCCCTTGAGCTCCACGAGGATGCGCAGGGCGAGCTTGGGGCCGACGCCATTGGCCCTGGCCACCGCCGCCCTGTCCTCGCGCGCCACCGCTCCGGCCAGCTCCGCCGGCGGCAGCACGTCCAGAACCCCGAGCGCCGCCTTGGGTCCCACGCCCTGGATCGATTGGAGCATGACAAAGGCGCGGCGCTCCTCGCGGGCGAGGAAACCGTAGAGGCGCATGCCGGCCGCCTCGGTCCATTGGGTCTCGACGTGCAGCACCGCCTCGTCGCCCGGCGCCGGGAGGCGGCCGAGGGTCCGCGCGCCGCAGCGCACGACATAGCCGACCCCGCCCACATCGATCAGGGCGTCCTCCCCGGCGACCTCCGCCACCACGCCGCGCAGCCGGCCGATCACGCCGCCTGGACCCTGAGCCGGGCGGTGCGGGCGTGGGCGTGGGCGATGGCCACGGCCAGGGCGTCGGCGGCGTCGGCGGTGGGCGAGCCTGCCGTCGGCAGGAGCCGGGCGATCATGAACGCGACCTGCGCCTTGTCGGCGCCGCCGGTCCCCACGAGCGCCTTTTTGACCACCTTGGCGGCATATTCGGCGACCGGCAGCCCGGCGCGGGCCGGGGCGATCATCGCCGCCGCCCGGGCGTGGCCGAGCTTGAGGGTGGACGAGCCGTTGGCGGTCATGAAGGTCTCCTCGATGGCCGCCTCGTCGGGGGCGTGCAGGGCGATCACCGCGCTCACCGCATCGAACAGGATGAGCAGGCGCGCGGCGAGCGCCAGGGTGTCGGGCGGCGCGATCACCCCGTGGGCGATGTGGCGCAGCCGCGACCCCTCGACAGCCACCACGCCCCAGCCGGTGCGGCGCAGGCCGGGATCGAGCCCGAGGATGCGAATCGTGTTCATCATGCGTTCCGGCGAGCATCGCCCATGCCGGGGCCGAGGGGAAGCGCCGCAGCCCTCACCTTTTCCCCGAGCCGTTCCCTCCCTCACCTTCATGGGGAGGGACAGACGCCGAAGGCGTCAGGGTGGGGAAGCGGGGGCCATCGAGAGCCTTGGGATATTGTCACCCTTCCCCACCCGGCGCTTCGCGCCACCCTCCCCCTGAAGGTGAGGGTGGCGCGCCGGGGGACCCTTTCTCAGCTCGCCAGTCCGGCCAAAGCCTCCTCGTCGAAATCAGCGTTGGTCCATACGCTCTGCACGTCGTCGTCGTCCTCCAGCGCCTCGATCAGCCGGGCGAGGCCGGCGGCGGAGTCGGCCGCCGCGGGGGTCGGAGCCTTGGCCCGCCAGACGATGGCGGTGGATTTGGCGGGGCCGAGGGCCGCCTCGAGGGCGTCGGCCACCGCGCCCAGATCCTCGAAGCCGGTGCGGATGAAATGGCCCTCGGCGTCGCTCTCGACGTCTTCCGCGCCCGCGTCGATCGCCGCCTCCATCACCTTCTCCTCCGAGCCGGCGGCGGGGGGATAGACGATCTCGCCCACCCGGTCGAACATGAAGGCGACCGAGCCGGTCTCTCCCATGTTGCCGCCGTTCTTGCCGAACAGGGTGCGGACATTGGCCGCCGCACGGTTGCGATTGTCGGTGAGCACCTCGACGATCACCCCCACACCGCCCGGTCCGAAGCCCTCGTAGCGGATCTCCTCCCAGGTGTCGGCGTCCCCGCCCAGCGCCTTCTTGATCGCCCGGTCGATATTGTCCTTGGGCATGGATTCGGCCCTGGCGTTGGCGATCGCCAGGCGCAGGCGGGAATTGGCCGCCGGATCGGGCAGCCCCTGTTTGGCGGCAAGGGTGATGTCGCGGGAGAATTTGGAGAACAGCTTGGAGCGCAGGGAATCCTGGCGATCCTTGCGAAACTGGATGTTCTTGAATTTGGAATGGCCGGCCATCGGTGTCTTTGCGTTCAGGGAATGGTGCGGCGGCTTCTATCGCCCCGCGCGCGGCGGCGCCAGTTGGGCGATGGTTCGCGAAAAGGAGAGATCATGACCAATCCCGACGGCGCCCCGGCGCTCCCCGAACCGATCGTTCAATGGCAGCCCGCGCGGCGGAGGGGCGCCTCGGCCACGGGCGCCGCGGCGGTGGGCGCTCTGGCGGTGGGGGCTCTGGCTCTGGGCGCGGTGGCCATCGGAAGCCTCGTCATCGGCCGTCTCGCCATCGGCAAGGTGCGCCTGAAAGACGTGCGGATCGATACCCTCGTCGTGCGGCGGCTGAAGGTGCTCGAGCCGTAAAGCCCCTTGCCGGGTGCTCCGATGAAGACGCTACGCGGCCACCGCTTCCGCCGGCTCGGGCACGGTTTGCGACAGGCGGCCGCCGACTCGGATGGGCTCGACCCGGCGGGCGAGGCCGGTGGCGTCATGGGTTTCGAGATAGACGCCGCAGACGGTGGCCGGACCCTCGGCGGGGCGGAAGCGACCGCCGCTGATGCGGGTGGTGAAGCGGCGAAGGGGCTCTTCCTTCTGGTTGCCGATCACGCTGTCGTAGTCGGCGCACGCCCCGGCGTCGGTCTGATAGGCGGTGCCGCCGCCGAGGATCTGGCTGTCGGCGGTGGGGACGTGGGTGTGGGTGCCCACCACCAGGCTCGCGCGGCCGTCGCAGAAGTGGCCCATGGCCATTTTCTCCGAGGTGGCCTCGGCGTGAAGATCGACGACGATGGCGTCGGCCGCCTCGCCGAGGGGGCAGGCGTTCAGCTCCCGGTCGATCGCGGCGAAGGGATCGTCGAGGGAATCCATATTGACCCGTCCCAGCACGTTGATCACCAGCACCCGGCGGCCACGCTCGGTCTCGAACAGCTGCGCCCCGCGGCCGGGGGCGTCGGAGAGGGCGGGATAGTTGACCGGGCGGATGAGGCGCGGCTCGCGGACGATGAAGGTCAGGGCCTCCTTCTGGTCCCATGAATGGTTGCCGAGGGTGAGGCAGTCGGCCCCCGCGTCAAACAGCTCGCGGGCGGTGGCCTCGGTGATGCCGAAGCCGGCGGCGGCGTTCTCGGCGTTGACGACGACGAACTCCAGGCCGAGGCGGCGGCGAAGGCCGGGAAGATGCTCCGCGAGGCCCTCGCGGCCGGAGCGACCGACGACGTCCCCGAAAAAAGCCAGGCGCATGGGCTCTCCTTCAGACCTCGATATAGCCGGTTTCGGTGAGGATGGCGTCCAGTCGCTCGTCGTGCGCCTCGCGGGGGACCCGCGCCACCTCCTGACCGGCGAAGGCCAGGCCGACGATCAGCACCGGTCCGGCGGCGCGCAGGGCGGCGATCGTGCGGTCATAGTGTCCGCCGCCCTGACCCAGACGGCCCCCCTCGCGGTCGAAGGCGAGAAGGGGGGCGATGACGATGCCGGGGGCGAGGCGGGGCGCGCCGGGTGGCGGCGCGGGGACGCCCGCGATGTCCATGATCGGTGTGTCACGGGGCCGGACGGCGCGGAATTCCAGCGGCCCGCGCCGGTCGACCGCCGCAGGCAGGGCCAGGACGGCGCCCGCGGCGAGGAGGCGCGCGAGGACCGGTTCGGGATCCATCTCCCCGCCGATCGGGCGATAGCCGGCGACGACCGCGAAGGGGGCCAGGCGATCGAGCGGCAGCGCCTCGGCGGCCCGCGTGGCCGCGTCCGGGCAGGCCAGGGCCAGGCGCCGGCGTCGGCGACGCAACGCGGCGCGCATGGCGATCTTGGCGAAGTCGGGTGGATTTGAGGCCACGGGGCCTCCGCGCACAAGGGTGGCGGCGCCGCGGAAACCGTGAAGGCGTTTCAATCCCCTCGGACCTGGAAGACCAGGTGGGCGCCGTGTGTCCAAGGCCACGGCCAAGGACAGGGACAGCTCCCGTAGAGGGTGATTAAGGTCCCCGGGATGTGATGCCTTCGACGCGAGCCGCAGCAGACCCGCCATCCCCAAGGATAGGCCCGCGAGGCGTCGATCTCAACCCCGCGTCCGCAAAGGCAGGGGATCGACTCAGGTTAACCAGAGATTGCCGAACCGCCTCATCAACGCCCCGATCGTGGTCAGCGCATGCGCTGACCTCCCGATGCAGGTCGGTATTCGATTTGTCGAGGGTCCGAACCGGGGTCGGATTTCACTTCAGGCCGTGCATTCTCCGGAAATGCCAACGGCGATTCGCCTGAGGCGAGCCCCCTGCGCCCCGCCACCCCAATTTGCGTCATCCGGGTCATGGCGCTACCCGCGCGCAGAGCTGGGACCCAGGGGTTCACGCGTGGATGACGGCAATCCCCCTCTCCGGCGGCTACGAACGGCGATGCCGACCAAGCCGAAGCCGGCAAGCACCATCATCCAGGCGGCGGGTTCGGGCACAAAGGCGTAGTATCCCGTGGTTCCGGAGCTTGGAAAATCACTCCCACAACGATTCAACCCATCGGTCGTTGTGCAGCCGAAGCCTACCTGTGTGAAGTCGCCCCCCGGACCACTGGTCTCATAAGTGACCGTACTTTTTGATAAGTCGATGACAACCGGATGCAAGAACTTGAAATCGAGCCGGAATAGATTGATGTCGCCCCCGCTCGTAACCGGATTTGCGAGTTGGTAGTTTACCGTCAGCAACCCGCCCACGTCCGTGTAGGTCAGGATCGATCCCGGCAACGGCGACCCAGGCGTGTAACCCGTGTCGGGGAGCAGCTTCATGGGCTCGACGCCGACGCCCGGCGTTGGCGGCGGCGCATCGCCTCCCAACGAGAACACGCCCAACGGCCCGCTTCGGCTCGGATCAAACGTGTATCGTGAAGTATCATACTTTATAGAAACGGTAAATGAGGTAACCCCAGCAGCAGGAGGGTCGACCATTATTCCCGACCAACTGCATATAAACTTAAAGGTTCCTCTCTTAACGCACGCTTCGTATTGATCCAGGCTTCCAAAAGTACCCGAGAGATTTCCCCCGGCGGCGAAGGAAGGACTTGGAGAGAGCGTGACCGTCGAGGTGATCAGGACGGGGATCAGAGCAATTGCACTCTTGAGCTTATGGCTGCGAAGCACGATTCCACTCCCTCTTGAATTTGAAATCTCCCCATTTGGGAGAGTTCAGACACCTGGGCGGACCAAAATTTGGCAAAGATTTGTCTATGTGTCAATCCTGTGTCCAGGCTCGCCTCAGGTTTGCCAAAAATTGCCGACCCGCTTCATCAACGCCCTGATCGTGGTGAGCGGATGCTCTGGCGGCCCGACGCATGCCCGTTTTCGATTTGTTTAGGGTCCGGACCGGAGTCGGAATTCGCTTCAGGCCGAGCCTTCCCCGAAAATGTTAACGGACATTGACCTGACGCGACATCCCGCGCCCCCAAGGGTCACCGCGTGGCCATCGCCTCGATCTTGTGGGCGGCCGCCTCGACGGCGTCCACCGCCCGCGCCTCCGCCCTGGCCAGCGCCTCGCGAAGACCGGCGACCTCGGCGTCGGCCGCGGCCGCCCTGGCCTTGGCGGCGCTCAGTTCGTCGGCGATGACCAGGGCGCCCAGCAGCATCAAACGGGTCTCGCCCAACTGGGCGCCGGCGCCGGGATCGACCTCGCGCACCTTGGCGTCGATCAGGCCGGCGAGGGCCTGAAGGTGGGCCTCCTCGCCGTCGTCGCAGCCGACGATATAGGGCTTGGCGTTCACGTGGATGGTCAGTTGCGGCATGGTCAGGCGTGGCTCCCCAGCCGGCCGCGAAGTTCGGCGATGGCCTCGGCGAGGGCGGCGGAGGCCTGGGCGCCGGCCTCCCGCAGCTCCCGCTCGCGTCCGCGGGCGGCGTCGAGGTCGGCGGCGAGCTGCGAGCGGTCCTGATCGAAGAGGCCGCCGGCCTGGGCCCCCGCCTCGGCCAGACGCGCGGCCAGCCTCTGGTCGAGGAGGGCCATGGCCCGCTCGAGCCGGCGGATCGCCACGTCGAGCCGGCCGCCCGAGCCCGTGTCAACCGTCATCGTTGGCGCTCCGCGCAATGCATCGGCCAGCTATAGACCGTGAGCCGCCGCCGGATCAAAGCCCCGCGCGGCGGCGGCGCCCTTGACTTCGCCTTGGCCGACCGCAAAACCCGCGCCAGAGTTTGGCTGGAGACATCCCCGATCATGCCCGTCCGCGTCGCGATCAACGGCTTTGGCCGTATCGGCCGGCTCGTTCTTCGCTCGATCGTCGAGCACGACCGCCGGGACATCGAGGTGGTGGCGATCAACGATCTGGGATCGGTGGAGACCAACGCCCATCTGTTGCGCTACGATTCGGTACACGGCCGGTTTCCGGGCCAGGTGACGGCCGAGGGCGACAGCCTCGACGTCGGGCGGGGCAAGATCAAGGTCACCGCCATCCGCGACCCGGCGGCGCTGCCGCACCGGGAGCTCGGCGTCGACATCGCCCTGGAATGCACCGGCCTGTTTACCGAAAAGACCAAGGCGGCGGCACACCTCTCCACCGGCGCGCGCAAGGTGCTCGTCTCCGCGCCGTGCGCCGGGGCGGACAAGACGATCGTCTTCGGCGTCAATCACGAAACTCTGGCGGCCGACGATCTGGTGGTCTCCAATGGGTCGTGCACGACCAATTGTCTGGCCTGCGCGGCCAAGGTGCTGCTGGGTCTGTGCGGTATCGAGCGCGGCTATATGACCACCATCCACTCCTACACCGGGGACCAGCCGACGCTCGATACGCTGCACGGCGATCTCTACCGCGCGCGGGCGGCGGCCATGTCGATGATCCC
>JBDTKQ010000043.1:0-2745 GCA_039935235.1 Caulobacteraceae bacterium | reverse complement strand
CCGACAATTATGTCGTTCAGGGCCTGATCGGCTGGCTGGGAAGGGGCCACGAAATCCGCTTCGCCGAAGGCGCGGCCATCGCCGGGGCGATCGACGAGGCGGTCGCCGCCGTCGTGCTCACCCACGTCCACTATCGCCACGGCCATATCCTCGACATGCCGGGACTCACCGCGAAGGCGCACGCCGCCGGCGCCGTGACCGTGTGGGATCTGTGCCATTCGGCGGGCGCCGTGCCGGTGGATCTCAACGCCGCGGGGGTCGATCTCGCCCTCGGCTGCACCTACAAATACCTCAATGGTGGGCCGGGCAGTCCCGCCTTCGCGTTCGTGGCCAAACGTCATCAAGCCGAGGCGCGGCAACCCTTGACCGGCTGGTGGGGGCACGCCGCGCCCTTCGCCTTCGAGCGCGACTATCGTCCCGCCCAGGGCATCGGGCGGATGCTCAGCGGCACCCAGCCGGTTCTCTCCATGGTCGCCGCCGAGGCGGGTCTCGACCTCGCTCTCGAGGCCGGCGCCGGGGCGGCCGCGCGAAAGGCTCGCGCCCTGGGCGATCTGTTCATCGCCCTTGTCGAGAGCCGGCTGCCGCATGACGGTTTCACCCTGGCCGGCCCTCGCGAGGGGAGCGCGCGCGGCGGCCATGTCGCCTTCGACCACGCCCATGGCTACCCGATGATGAAGGCCCTGATCGCCGCCGGGGTGATCGGCGACTTCCGGGCGCCCGCGACCATGCGCTTCGGCTTCTCCCCACTCTTCCTGCGTTTCGTCGACGTGTGGGACGCGGCGGACGCTCTGGCGGAGATCGTCCGCGCCGAAACCTGGCGCGACCCACGCTTTTCAAGCGTCGACAAGGTCACGTGACAGGCGCCGCGGTTTCGCGACGACCAAAAGAATGGACCCGGCGGAACTTTCGCTCACGCCGGGCCCGCGTCTCCAATCTTCAGTCGGGGGGGCGAAACAGCAGACCGGAGACGCCAGTAAAATGCGTCTTCACGGCAAGCGTTCCGGGTCGCGCGAACTTTTTTTCAAAAATTGAATCCGATGGTCCGGGGTGTCCGACGCGGGCGTTGAGCGCGGGCGCCACACCCGCTCCGACAAAAAATCTCCCCGCGGGCGAGTTCGGCGGGGCGCGCCTCTGGAACGCACCCCGCCACCCGGTCAGGCGCTGAGCGGGCGCTCCGACCGGCGTCTCGCCGCCGCTCCGATTCCCGCGAATCCGAAGAGCATCATCGCCCACGCCGCCGGCTCGGGAACGCCCGGAGCACCGCCGCCGGAGATGCCGACCGCGTCGAGAGCGAGGTTGGATCCAGCGCCGTCCCCCGCCGGCGTTGCGTCCAAGAAGGTGAGCGTGGCGGTGTTCCCCACGGCGGTGAAGGTGAGGGGGGTTCCGGCGAGGAAGCTGAGCGTCAGAGCGCTGTTGTCCGCCGTGGTGGTCCCGCCGCCGGCCACGACCGAAGCCTCGAGCACCTGGGTGGCGTCGTCACCCTGCTGTTCGGCCACCGAATAGCGGATCGTATAGGTGTCGCCGGCCGTCACGGCGAAGGTCTGCGAGATGGACCCCCCGTTGGTCCCATTGTGACCGAAGCTGACGTAGTGGGAGCCGTCCGCGGCGGCTAGCCCGTCCCCCTCGTTGTCGTCCTCGTAGATGTCGAGGCTGCCGTTCGGACCGGTGGTGTAGGTCCACCCCGGCAGGTAGTTTGTCGTCAGGGCGTCGCGGACCGAACCGCCGGGCTGTTCGAACGAGCCGTTGACGATGGTCGCGGCGGCGGCCGGCAAGGCGATGGCCGCGATGGCCGCGGCGGCGGAAAACACCAGGATGCGCATATGGAATATCGACTCCCCGAAAACCCCTCGCCCATCGAGCGGATGGAGAAACGTGGCGCCGATATGGCGAAAGGAATTGTAAGAACCCGCCACTCGCGAAATGAATCCACGGCGGTCAGCCTTGCGACGGTTCGGGAAGCTCGAACGTCAGGGGAATGCCGGCGGCGACCTGGGCCGCCGCCGCCGCCTGCATCAACTCCCGCGGCACCCGGGCGAAATCGCGCGCGGTCATGCCCATGAAGTCGCGGAAGTCGCGGTTGAAGTGCGACTGGTCGAAATAGGTCTCACCGAGCAGCGGCCCGAACGCGGCGCCCGGTTTGATCCGGATGAGCCCGAGCGTGGCGAGGAACCTCTGTCGCCTCAGCAGGCGCTTGGGGGGAAAGCCGAAGGCGCGCAGACACACGCGATGCAAGGTGCGGGACGAGACGCCGACGCGGGCGGCGAAAGCGGGAACATCCGCCGGCAGTTCGCGCAGGACCCGGTCGGCGGCCAGAACGAGGGGATGGTTGGGCGGCCGCGCGGCGAGCACGTCCAGCAGCACACGGTCGAATCGCGCCGCGCCGGCGGCATCGTCGTCCCCATCGGCGACGAAGGCGGCTTGCAAGGCGGCCAGATCGACCCCCAGTTCGCCGTCCATCTCGCGCACGCGGTTGGCCATGGCCCCCGCGTCGCCGCCGATCAACCGCTCCCAGCCGAGCGGGGTGAGGCCAAACCCGACCGAACTGGCCGCGCCGGCGACGACGATCCTGCCGGTCCGATCGGTAGGCCCGTAGAGAACGCGCTCGGCCGGGCGCGACAGATCGCGCGGATCGTTCAGCACGCGCCAGTCTCCGCTCAGCGAGAGACGCACATTGCCCCATTCGGGATAGAGGAAATCGGTCAGGGGCTCGAACGCCGCGACGAAATAGTAGAAGGTGACGAAGCC
>JBDTKQ010000042.1:0-17832 GCA_039935235.1 Caulobacteraceae bacterium | reverse complement strand
CACCCGGCGGGCAACCCGGTCGATGACGATGTCGCCATGGTGGACCGCGTCCTCGGCGAGCCCTGGGCGAATGCGTCGAAGCACCGCGCGGATGCGCGCGCAAAGCTCGCTCATCGAGAACGGCTTGACGATGTAGTCGTCGGCCCCGGTATCCAGTCCGCGGATGCGGTCGGTCTCCTCCGCGCGGGCGGTGAGCATGACGATCGGCAGGTTTCGGGTTTTGACCCTCTGGCGAAGCCGGCGACACACCTCGATGCCGGAAACCGTGGGCAGCATCCAGTCGAGGACGACCAGATCGGGTTGATTTTCATCGATCAGAAGCAGGGCCTCCTCGCCATCGGCGCACATGGTCACGCCGAAGCCCTCCTTTTCGAGGTTGTAATGCAGAAGGGTGGCCAGCGAATCCTCGTCCTCGACGACGAGAATCCGGGGAAGGAGGGCGCCGGGGATGTCTGCGGTCATGACGGCTCAAGGGAGTCGGATTTGGGACGTTGCTCGATGAGCTCGACCCCGGTGATCTCATAGTGGAGAATCTCGGCGATGTTGGTGGCGTGATCGCCGATCCGTTCGAGGTTCTTGGCCGCGAACAGCAGGTGGGCGCACGAGGCGATCATGCGGGGATCGCCCATCATATAGGTCAAGAGCTCGCGGAAGATGGCGTCGTAGTGTTCGTCGACCTCATGGTCGTGAAGCCAGACGTCGACCGCGCGCTCGACATCGCGGGCGGCCACCGCGTCGAGCACGTCCTTGAGCCGGGTGGTGACCAGTTCGCCCATCCGCTCGATCGAACTGGTCAGGGAGGTCGCCAGATCGCCTTGGGCGATGACCAACGCGCGCTTGGCGATATTCTTGGCCAGATCGCCGCAGCGCTCAAGATTGGCGCTGATCTTCATCGCCGCCACGGCGCGGCGAAGGTCGTCGGCCACCGGCTGGCGAAGAGCGATCAGGCGGATGACCTTTCGCTCGATCTCGAGCTCGAGGGAATCGAGATGGGCGTCACGGCCGATCACCGACTCGGCAAGGGCCATGTCGCGCCGGGCGATGGCGCGGATGGAATCGGCGACTTCCGCTTCCGCCAGGCCCCCCATGCGGGCGAGCTCGGCGGTGATCGCGTCCAGTTCGGCGTCGTAGGCCCTGACGGTATGTTCCATGATTTTTGCGCGTTCGCTGTGGGGGAGTGGAGGGCGTGTCGCATCAGCCGAAGCGGCCGGTGATGTAATCGGAGGCGCGGCCGGTGACCGGCTTGGTGAACATGCCGCCGGTCTCGCCGAACTCCACCAACTCGCCCAGATACATGAAGCCGGTGTAGTTCGACAGGCGCGCGGCCTGCCCCAGATTGTGGGTGACGATGACGATCGTATAGTCGGCCGCAAGCCGGGTGACGGTTTCCTCGAGCTTGGCGCTGGAGATCGGGTCGAGTGCCGAGGTGGGTTCGTCGAGCAGCAGCACCTCCGGCTTGACGGCGATACAGCGGGCCACGCACAGACGCTGCTGCTGGCCGCCGGAAAGCCCGAGGCCCGAGGCGTGCAGCTTGTCCTTGACCTCGTCCCACAGCGCGGCGCGGCGCAGGGACTCCTCCACCCTATCGCTCATCTCCGTCCTGGGCAGGTTTTCATAGAGCCGCACACCGAAGGCGACATTGTCGTGAATCGACATCGGAAAGGGGGTCGGCTTCTGGAACACCATGCCGATCCGGGCGCGGAGCATGGCCAGATTGACCGATGGACCGAGGATATCCTCGCCGTCGAACATGATCCTCCCGGTGGCCTTATGCCCCGGGTAGAGGGCGTACATGCGGTTGAGGGTCCGCAGAAGGGTGGACTTGCCGCACCCCGACGGCCCGATAAGGGCGGTCACCGCGTTCTGTTTGAACGGGATGGACACGCCGTTGAGGGCGTGGGTCTTGCCGTAGTAAAAATTGAGATCCTCCACGTCGATCTTCACATCGGCCTTGTCGATCGGCGCGAGGGAGATATCGGCGGCGTCCGGCGCGAGCATGGTCATGAGTGGCGTGGCTCTTTGTGGAACGCGCGGGCCACGAGGGTGACGGCGAGCACGGCGGCGGCGATCAGCAGAGCCCCGGCCCACGCGAGGCGATTGAGGTCCGGATAGGGCGTGAGGGCGTCCTGAAAGATGACCACCGGCAGATTGGCCATGGGCCGGGTCATATTCCAGCTGAAGAACTGGTTGTTGAGCGCGGTGAAGAGGAGCGGCGCGGTTTCCCCGCTGATCCGGGCGAAGGCGAGGAGGGCGCCGGTCAGAATGCCGCCGGTCGACGCCCGCCACAGAATGCGTCGGATCACCGTCCATACGGGCGCGCCGAGGGCGACGCCGGATTCGCGCAGGGCGATGGGCTGGAGCTTCAGGACATCCTCGGTGGTGCGGGTGATCACCGGCGCCGCAAGGAGCGAGAGGGCGACCGCGCCGGCTATTCCGGAAAAACCCCTGAACGGGGCGACGAGGATTTCATAGACGAACAGGCCGATGAGGATCGACGGGGCCGAGAGGAGCACGTCGTTGAGGTAGCGCACCACCGTGCCGTAGCGGCTGTCGCCGGCGTATTCCGCGAGCCAGGTCCCGGCGAGGACGCCGATGAACAGGGCGATGACCATGGCCAACGCCGACATCATGATCGACCCGACGATGGCGTTGATCAGGCCTCCCGGCGTCCCCGCCGCGGGCGTCGATTTGGTGAACACGTTCAGATTCATACCCGCGAGGCCCTGAGTCACGAGCGACCACAGGATCAGGGCCAGGGCGGTGAGGGCGACAAGGGTCACGAGGCCGCAAAAGCCCACGAAAACAAGGTTGACGATGCGCCGCGAGGCGACACGGGCGGCGGAGACGGCCATCAGTGTTTCACCTGGTCGCGAAGCAAGAGGCGGGCGAGGGCGAGAACCGTGAAGGTGATCAGGAACAGCACCAGGCCAAGGGCGATAAGGGCCGAGGACTGCAGGCCGCTGGCCTCGTTGAACTCGTTGGCGATGGTCGAGGCGATGGTCGAACCCGCGTCGAATATGCCCTTGGGAAAGCCGTGCGAGTTGCCGATGATGAAGGTCACCGCCATTGTCTCGCCAAGAGCCCTTCCCAGCCCCAGCATCACCGCGCCGATGGCCCCCCGGCGCACGTAAGGAAGGGTGACGCTCATGACCACCTCGCGGGTGGTGGCGCCCAGGCCGTAGGCGCTTTCGCGCACCTGCGGCGGCACGGTCATCAAAAGCTCGCGCAAGGTGGCGGCCATGAACGGAAGGATCATGATCGCCAGGATGATTGCCGCGGCGAGGATGCCCGATCCGTTGGGAATCCCCGAAAGGACGGTCTCCCACACGCTGCCTGGCGGCGCGGCGGCCATAAGCGGAGCCTCCACGTGGAGGGCGAAGAAGGGAGCGAAGACAAACAGGCCCCACATGCCGTAGACGATCGAGGGAATGCCGGCGAGGAGCTCGACGGCCGTGCCGATCGGCCGCCGCAGCGGCGCGGGGCACAACTCGACGAGGAAGAAGGCCACCCCGCCGGCGACGGGCAGGGATATCATTAGCGCCACCGCCGAGGTGATCAGGGTGCCGGCGATCGGACCGGCCGCGCCGTAGACCTCCTTTACCGGATCCCAGGTGGAAACCGTCAGGAATCCTGGGCCGAACCTGGAGATCGCCGGCCAGCCGCCGATGGTGAGCGAGACCAGCACCCCGCCGAGCGCCGCCAGAAGGGCGGTGGCGGCGGCGAAACAGACCCCCTCGAAGATCGGGTCGAGGCGCTCTCCCCGCGGCGCGCTTCGTCGGCGGGAGGCGGCATCGGGACGCGAGATCTCGGCTGTCGACATGGCGCCTCCCGAATGCCTCGCGGCGTGGACCGTGGGGCCGGTTTAGCGATAGACCGGCTTGCCGTCAGGCCCGACGATGCTCAGCCAGGATTTGCGCACGAGGGCTTTGACCCCGTCGGGCAACGGCACGTAGTCGAGCGCCGCAGCCTGCGGGTTTCCGTTCTTGTAGGCCCAATCGAAGAAGGCAAGGACGTCGTGGCCGGTCCGGGCATTGGCCTGCTTCGAGTGCATCAGGATAAACGTGGCGCCGGTGATCGGCCACGCGTTGGCCCCTGGCTGATCGAGCAGCAGGAGATAGAAACCCGGCGCCGACTGCCATCTGGCCCCGGCGGCCGCGGCCGCGAAGGCGGGCGCCGTTGGGGCCACCCAGCGGCCCACCCTGTTCTTCATCAGGGCGTAGGTCATCCTGTTTTGCTTGGCGTAGGCGTATTCGACATAGCCGATCGAGCCGGGGGTCTGTTTGACGAAGGCGGCGACGCCGTCGTTGCCCTTGCCGCCGATCCCCACCGGCCAGTTCACCGAGTCGCTGGCGCCCGGCCCGGAGGCCCAATGGGCCGCCTGAAGGGAGAGGAAGCTGGTGAACAGAAAGGTCGTGCCCGACCCGTCGGAGCGATGCACGACGGTGATCGGTAGATTGGGAAGCTTGACGCCCGGGTTGTAGCTGGCGATCACCGGATCGCTCCACCGCTTGCGAACCCCGCGATAGATATCCGCGAGGAGAGGGCCGGTGAGCCTGATCCCGCCGGGCGCGATCCCGGGCAGATTCACCACCGGCACCACCCCGCCGATCACGGTGGGGAACTGCTGGAGGCCGCCCGCCTTGAGCACCTCTTCCTTGAGCGGCTTGTCGGAGGCTCCGAAATCCACGGTCCGGGCATTGATCTGCTTGATGCCGCCGCCCGACCCGATCGCCTGATAGTTGAGCAGATTGCCGGTCTGGGCCTTATAGGCCTCGGCCCACTTGGCATAGACCGGCGCCGGGAACGTCGCCCCCGCGCCCGAAAGGCTCGCCGCCGGCGACGCGCCGCATGCGGCCATGGCCGCCGTTGCCGACACGGCGGCGAGATATCGTTTGAACATTGCCTTCTCCTGAACCCGAGCGCCCCATCCCGGCGGCTCCGATCGCTCCTCTATCGTTGGTCCATATCGGTTTTGTGACAGTCGTTCCACAGCTCGCCCTGTGTGGTCCGAAAGCCACGGCCCACGCCCTCCCGGGACCGGGTCCGCCGGTTACACATACCCGTTACAAGAGCTGGCTATCGCCCTTTTCGCCCCGCTGAGCCCCAGGGGGCCACAGGGGAAGCCAGCCACAATGACCAATCGAATCACGCCGCCGACCGGGATCGCCGTCGGCGTTCTCATGGCCGCGACAATGTTGAGCGGCGTTCAGGCCAAGACGGTCCGCCATCATCGCGCGACCGCCCAGTCCGGCGACTCCGCCGCGATCCGCGACGAGCTGAGCGTGGTGCGCCAGCAGATCGACCAGTTGAAGCAGGCCCAATCGTCGAATCAGGCGCAAACCGACAGTCAGGTCCAGCAACTGAAGGCGCGGGTCGCCGAGAGCGAGACACGAGCCCGGGTCGCGGAGGCGAAAGTCGCCGACCAGATCCAGACCATTCCCGCCCAGGTTAAGGCCCAGGTGGCGGCCGCCCAGCCCACCGACGGCAAGCTCCATATCAAGGGCGCGACGCTCACTTTGGGTGGTTTCGTCGAAGCCGCCGCGATCTACCGCAGCCACAATACGGAATCGGACATCTCCACCAATTTCAATTCCTTGCCCTATGGCAACAGCATCGTCGGGCGCACCTCCGAGACCCGCTTCACCGCCCGCCAGAGCCGGATTTCCGGCCTCGCCGAGGGCGATGTCAGTCCGAGGATCCATCTGAAGGGCTATGGCGAGTTCGATTTCCAGGCCGCCGCCCAGACCGCCAACTCCAACCAGACAAATTCCTACAACCCGCGCATCCGCCAGCTCTACACCTCCGTCGACTGGGACCGGGACGGCTACGGCCTGCACTTCCTCGCCGGCCAAGCCTGGTCGCTGGCGACGATGAACGCCAAGGGAATCACGCCCCGAAACGAGCTGACGCCGCCGCAGATCGACGCCCAGTACGTTCCGGGCTTCGTCTTCACCCGCCAGCCGCAGTTCCGCCTCGCCGTCGATTTCGACAAGTCCTACTGGCTGGCGGTGTCGCTGGAGAATCCCCAGACCACCTGTTTCAACAGCGGCAAGTTCCTTCCCGGCGTGCTCCTGACCACCAACGGTGCGGCCGGCTCGGGTTTCAACTCGGCCAATACCCTGTCGCTCAACAATGTCCCCGACGTGATCGTCAAGGGCGCGGCGGACGAGAGCATGTCCGGCCACGGCCTCCACCTCGAGGCTTTCGGCATTTACCGCAATCTCTATGCGCGCAAGGGCGTGCTGGCCGCCAGCGGCGCCAACATCGTAGCCGTGGGGGGCACGACCAATGTCTCCGGGGGCGGGGTCGGCGGCGGCATCGTCTTTGCCGCGGTTCCCAAGCGGCTCGACCTGCAGGTCTCCGGCATCTGGGGCTACGGCGTGGGCCGCTATCTGGCGGGCTCGATGCCGGACGCGACGGCGAGCATCGACGGCTCGATCCATCCGGTCGAGGAGTGGGGCCTCCTCGCCGGCGCCACCTTCCACGCCTCGCCCAAGCTCGACCTCTACCTCTTCGGTGGCGAGGAGCGCGAATATCAGACCGCGTTCAGCGATCCCGCCGGCAAGATCAACAACGGCCTCGGTAATCCCCGTTACGACAACACCGGTTGCGAGGTTGAGGGGGCGACCAATTGCGTGGGCAACACCCACTACATCGACCAGGTCACGGCCGGCTTTTGGCACAAGCCGTATCAAGGTCGCTTCGGCCGATTCCAGTGGGGGATCCAGTATTCCTTCACCCAAAGGCACGCCTTCGCCGGCAACGGTCAAAGTCCGGTCGCCAACGAAAACATGGTCTTCACCAGCTTCCGCTACTATCCGTTCTGACGAGCCTCTCGGCGAAGGGCGCGACCCGCCCTCCGACGATCAGGCCTTGCCACTCAAGGACACCTCCGCCCCCTCGCAATCGAGGATCCGCGACAGCAAGGTTCCATGTTCCTCGCGCGGGGCCTCGATGAAGGTGAGGCCCGCGGCCTCGCGGGCGGCGTAGATCGCCGGAAGATCGGGGGCGGTGAAACCGATCTGAACCCCGCCGGCGGGATTGTCCGCCGAGGCGGGGTGGAGCGCGAGGGTGACCTCGCCGGTGTCGAACTCGCTCCAGAACGGGGTGGCGAACCTGACGACCAAGCCGAAGGTGTCGCGGTAGAAGGCGACCCCCCTGTCCATGTCGCTCACGAACTTGATCGCATAGGTGAATGTCGCCCGCATCCGCCGCTCCTTGTCTGCGAAAATCCTACTCTAACACGGGCCAGATCGCTGATAGGCTGCGGAAAGCCACTGTCCGGAGAGCCGCTATGGATGTCGCCCTGCGCTATTCCCGCGAGTCGCTGATGCGGGATCACCCCTTCGCTCGACCGCACGAGGCGGCGGGGCGTCGGCTCCACGGTGGTCTCATGGAAGACGGGGCCTATGTCTCGCCACGCACCCTCGTGCGGTGGCCGGCGGTGCGGGCGTGGGGGGAGGCGCTCGTCGCCCGCGGATGGCCGTTGATCGATGCGTCGGCCGCTCTCCTCCAGCGACCGGGGTGGCCGACCTTCGAGCAGCACAAATTGCTTCTGGAGGAAGGCTTCGGCCAGACCTTGTGGAATTCCCTGACCGTCACGGGCATCATCGAGGGGCGGGGACAAGGTCTCTGCCGGCTCGACCCGCCCGATCTCGACGCGGCGATCGAGGACGATATTTCCGAAACGGCGACCGGCCACCTGGCGGAGGGCCTGCTTTATGCCCATGGGGCGGACGAGGGCGGCGATCCGGCGCGGCCCGGCGAGGGCGGCCACGACACCATGTGGTTCGCGGTGAGGGATCTGGTGTTCGGCAAGGGCGCCTATCCGATCCCGGAGGCGCCCGCGAGCATCGCCCGCGAGGTCGACGGCCGGGAGATGCCGCGGGTTTCCGAGGGTCTCGAACAGTTCGTCAAGTTCCTGATGAACGTCCTGATGATCGAGATCCGCGCCGAATCCTTCTTTGCCCTGTGTTGCGCCCTGTTCCGCGACCCGGACCTGTTCACGGACCGGCGTGAAGAGGCCCAATTGGCGGCGACTCTTGTCGAGCGGATCCGCGCCGACGAGGCGGTCCACGTCGCGTATCTCCAGACGACGATCTCGGAAATGCGGGCCTTCACCTGGCGCGCCTCGGGCGGCGGATCCGTGGCCGGGGCGGAGACGATCGATCCGGTGTGGGCGAAGATGGTGGCGTGGCACGGGCGCACCGAGCGGGAGTTGGCGGCGGCGCGCGGTCGCTCGGCGCTCGAGGCGCAGCTCGTCGCGGCGCGCGGCGCGACGGGGGCGGCGTCGCTCGTCGTCCGGTTCGATGACCTCGAGGCGCGTGCTTTGGCCTGAGCCTCAACGCCAGTCCAGCGCGAGGGCGGCGTCGAGGATGCGGAGGGCGTCGCCGGTGAGCCGGTCGTCGAACACGCCCTCGACGATCATCGCCTGGGCGCGGCGGGGATCGAAGGCGGCGGTGCGGCCCAGATCGAGCCGCTCGACGATGGGCGCCCATGCGGCCACCGAGCCGGCGATGGCGGCGGCCAAATCGACAAGCGCCTCGATATCCCGCCGGGCGACGAGAGCGCCCGCCTGGGCGCGATCCCGGCAATCGTCGACATAGTCCGCGCAAAAGCTGTCGAAAGTTTGCAAGGCATCGGGCGGAATCGGAAAATCATGCACGGTTCAATAGTTGCAAAATGCGATCTACCGGTCAAGAGAAATATTGCAATTAAATGAGTATGGCGCGATCGGGTTGAGAATCAAGCGGGAGGGTTCCACAAGGCGGCGATGGAAAAGGGAGGTCAGCCGGCGGTCGCTGGGTCGGGTCCGCCGCCGACGGCGCGGGCGATATTTCTCGCCTTTCTCGGGATCGGACTTTCCGGATTTGGCGGCGTGCTGCCTTTCGCCCGCCGGGCTCTGGTGGAGACCAGGGCGTGGCTCACCGAAGAGGATTTCAACGAGACGCTGGCGCTGTGCCAGTCCTTGCCCGGGCCCAATATCATCAATTTGTCGGTGGTCGTCGGCTCGCGCTTCGCGGGACCGAACGGCGCCTTGGCCGCCCTTGTCGGACTGATCGGCGCGCCGGTCGCCATCGTCGTCGTGCTCGGCACGCTCTATGAACGGTACGGCGCCGTCGGCGCATTGCCGGGAGCGATCCTGGGTCTGGGCGCCGCCGCGTCCGGTCTTGTCGCCGCCACCGCCGCCAAGATGGCGCTCCCCCTCCTCCGCGGTCGGATATGGACGGCGGGGCCGTTCATCGCTTTGGCGTTCGTGGCGGTCGGATTGATGCGCCTGCCGCTGCCGTGGGTGCTCCTGGGCCTCGCTCCGTTCAGCATCGCCCTGGCGTGGGTCGCGAGGGCGCGGGCGTGAAGCCGCTGGGCGACACGCTGCTTACTCTCCTCGTCCAGTTCGCGATCCTGTCGATGCTCGCCTTCGGGGGGGCCAATGCGGTCATCCCCGAGATGCAGCGCCAGTCGGTGTCGGTCCACCACTGGATGACGGGGGCCGACTTCGCCGCCCTCTTCGCCATCGCCCAGGCCGCGCCCGGGCCCAATTTCATGATCGCCACCCTTGTCGGGCTGAAGGCCGGCGGCCTGGCCGGCGCGGCGCTGGCCACTGTCGGCATGTGCGCCCCCTCCTGCCTCCTCGCCTATTGGATGGCAAAGGTTTGGGACCGCCATCGACAGGCGCCGTGGCGGGCGGTGATCTTGGCCGGGACCGCGCCGGTGACCGTCGGCCTGGTGGCCGCCACCGCCCTCGTGCTCAGCCGCGCCGCCGATCGGGACTGGCGGCTGGTTCTGGTTACCCTGGCTGCGGCGGGGGTCGCCTTCTTCACCAGGCTCAACCCCCTGTGGTGCCTCGGCGCGGCGGCGGCGCTGGGACTGGCGGGAGGGTTTTCCTAGCCGGAATCTCGTCCCGCGCGGAGACGAAAACTCAGCTCCGTTCGGTCTTGAGTCGGAAGGCCTTGAGCACGTCACGGGCCTGTTCGCGGCGATCCTCGGGGATCTCGGCCCAGATATCCAGGATCTCGTTGGAGACGTCCGCCGGGTCGAGCTCAAGGAGATGCCCTGGACGGGTGGCGAGGACCGGAGCAAGGCGACGGAGCCACTTGTCGGAAAGCCCGCGTTCGCCCGATTCGAGCAGGCTGATCACCGCACCGGTGGTGCCCACCGCCTCGGCGAGCGCCGCCTGGGTCAAATGCCGGTGTTCGCGCCATGCGCGAAGAAAGTTGCGCTCTCGCTCTTGGGACACAGCGCATTATGCAAAGATCGTGCGCAATTGTCTTCGCGCAATATGTAAAATTTTACCTTGATCAGGTAGTTGCAATATGCAATATACCGGTCATGGCTCCCTCCCGCGCTCCCGTTCCCCCCACGCCGTTCTGGACTGCCGATATCGATCGCGAGGCGCGGCGGCTGTGGCGCGCGGGGCTCTCGGCGCGCCAGGTCGCGGAGGCGACCGGCGCGGCCTCGGCGAGCGCCGTGCTCGGTCGGGCGCGGCGGCGGGCTTGGCGCCGTCCGGCGGAGATCGCCCGGCAGAATCACCGATTCGCCCACCCCGTCTTCACCGACCGAACCTTCCCGCTCCCGGGCGCCCCGCCGCTTGAGCTCGCCGCGAATCCCCGGCCGTGGCTCGAACGGCGCGCGGGGCAATGCGCTTTTCCGGTGGACGGGGAGAGTTGGGACACCCGCTCATGCTGCAATCCTTCCGGGGCCCACACCTATTGCGAGGCGCACCGGGCCGTCATGCGCGGACCCGCCACCGGCTCGGCGGAGCAACTCGCCCGCGCCGTCGCCCGTCATCTGGCCTGATCGCCATGGCCCGCAGACGCAAGATCGTCCGCCCCGCGGATCCGCTGGATATCGCCCGCCGCCGCGCCGCGGCGCGAGAGGCCGCCCGCGACCCCGCGACATGGGGGATCGACGCGACCGCCCTCGACCTTCCGGCCAATGCCGCGGTGGAGCGCGCCGCGCGCACGCGGCGACAGGACGTGTTCGATCTCTTTCGGGCGCGCGGTAAGCTTTCCCCCGACGCTCTCGAGGCGGTCCGTCGGTTGCAGGCGGACATCGCGGTTCTTCACCGCACCCACGCCGGCGGGAGCGCGTTCGCCCCGCGGATCGACCGCTCGCGCCGCCCCGACGGCTTCACCGACGCCCGCCTTCGCGCGGGAGGGCGGATCGAGGCGGTGCTCGCTCTCAGCGGCGCCGCCACCGGCCGGGTGATCGTCGCGCTGTGCGAGGAGGAGGCGGTGCACGGCCGGTCCGGCGACTGGCGCGAGACTGTCGCCCGCGAGACCGGCGAGCGGCTCCCCGACGGACAAGGCGCGATCCTGCGCCTCGCCTGCGAGAACCTCGCCGGCGCCTATGCGACGCTCGACCGGATCAGTCGTCGGTGAGCCAGCCGTGTTTTCGGGTGTCGCGCAAGGAGAGGGCGGCGAGGCAGGCGAGAGCCTGGACAACCGCGAGATAGACAAAGAAGCCGCTCTCGCGTCCCGCCTGTTTGAACGCCAGAGCGATGTATTCCGCCGTACCGCCGAACGCGGCGTTGCCCAGGGCGTAGGGCAGGGAGACCCCGAGGGCGCGCAGATGGGTGGGAAAAAGCTCGGCCTTGACCACCGCATTGACCGCCGAATAGCCGGCGAGCAGGGCGATCGCGCCACAGACGAGAAGGAGGGCGCCGCCCGCGTCGCGCGAGCGGCCGATCGCGGTCATCAGCGGAAAGGCGGCCAGCGCGCCCAGACCAAAGGCGATGGCGATCAGCCGGGTGCGGCCGATCCTGTCGCCGAGCCAGCCGAACGCGGGGATGACCAGGACATAGAAGATCAGGGAGGCGGCGCTGATCGCGGTCGCGGTGTCCCGCCCGAAATGGGCGGTATTGGCGAGGAATTTCTGCATGTAGGTCGTGTAGGCGTAAAAACCGAGGCCGCCGGCCGCGCTGAGGACGAAGACGATGAACGTCTCGCGGGGATGGGCGGCGACCAGGCCGACGGCGCCCGATCCGGCGGAACCGCGCCGGGTGTCGGCGGCGAAGACGGCGCTCTCATCAAGTCCGCGTTGGATCCAGAACACCACCACCGCGAGGGCGGCGCCGATCACGAAGGGGATTCGCCATCCCCACGCGTCGAGCGCGCCGCGGCTCAGGATGTGCTGAAGGACGATGAGCACGCCGAGCGCCAGGAGCTGGCCGGCGATCAGGGTGACGAACTGGAACGAAGACCAGAATCCCCGGCGCCGGGCCCCGGCCATCTCCGACATATAGGTCGCGCTCGCCCCGTATTCGCCGCCGACGCTCAGGCCCTGGATCAGGCGGGCGAGGGTGAGGATAGCCGGGGCGGCGGCGCCGATGGTGGCGTATCCCGGGACCACCGCGACGATCAGCGAGCCCAGGCACATCAGCGCCACGGAGGCGACGAGGGCGGCCTTGCGCCCGCGCCGGTCGGCATAGAGGCCCATGATCCACGCTCCGAGGGGGCGGGCGAAAAAGCCGACGGCGAACACCGCGGCGGTCTGGAGGAGTTGGGCGGTCTGATCGCCTCCGGGGAAGAAGACCTTGGCGAAATAGAGGGAGAAGGAGGCGTAGGCGAACCAGTCGTACCATTCGACGAGATTGCCCGCCGACCCGCCGAGGATGGCTTTCAGCCGCGCCAGGGGGGCGAGCGTCGCGGCCGGCGCCCCCACCAGCGGACCCCTAAAATCGGTCGGCGGTGTGGAGGTGGGCGTCCTCGCGGCTCACCTTCAGGGCGTAGAGAAGGCCGATCACCGCTCCCTTGGTGCGCGGCAGGACCGCCATGGTGAGACCCGCCAGCGGGATCAGCGTCGCCGGGACGATAATCGCCACCGGCGCGCTCCAGATGAAGGGAAAGAGCAGGAGGGGCGCGACGACCACGTGACCCATCAGAAGGATGGTGAAATAGGCCGGCCCGTCGTCCGCGGGATATCGGTCGAGGTCGTGATCGCAGGCGGCGCACTTGGGCGCGACCTTCAGATACCGGTAGAAGAGCGCTCCCACGCCGCACTGGGGACAGAGCCCGCGCAAGCCGCGGGTCATGGCGCGTAACAGGGCGTTGGCGGGAGGGTTGGCCATGGACGCCATATGCGGTCTCGCGCGGGCGATGAAAAGGATCGGCGAATGAAGTTGGACAGATCGGGCCGGTCGGGCGGTCGTTTCGTCGCCGGCGCGTGGCGGGCGGCGCGCGGCGAGCTTGGCGCGGTGGGAGCGGTTCTGGTGATCGCCGGCGGCGGGCTCGGATTTCTCGGCGTCGCCGACGAGGTCACCGACGGCCACACCCGCGTCTTCGACACCGGCCTGATCCTGATGCTGCGTCACCCCGGCGACATCACCCGCCCGATCGGACCGGCGTGGCTCAAGCTGGCGGCGATGGACCTGACCTCGCTGGGCGCCATCGCCGTCCTGGCCCTGATCGTTCTGGTGGTGGCGGGGTTTTTCCTCGCCGAGCGCCGATGGCGCGAAAGCCTTCTGCTGATCGCCGCCGCCGGAAGCGGGCTGATGCTGGTCAATATCCTCAAGCAGGTGTTCGGGCGGGAGCGGCCCCCGGTGGCCATGCACGTCATGGTGGTGGACAACGCCAGCTTTCCCAGCGGCCACGCCATGCTCTCGGCCATCGTCTATCTTTCCATGGCGACCCTCGTGGCCCATTTTTCGCGCAGCCGGAGCGTGGGGGTCTATGCGATCTGCGCGGGAATCCTCGTCACCCTGATCGTCGGCGCCAGCCGGGTGTTTCTCGGGGTCCACTGGCCGACCGACGTCATCGCCGGCTGGGCGCTGGGTTCGGCCTGGGCGATGCTGTGGTGGCTGATCGCCCTTTGGGTGGAACGCCGCCGGACGCCACTGGACAGCGGCGCGCGGGAATGGTGACTTTGCGCAGGTCCACCACCGCAAGGAGGGCGCCATGCCCGTGAAGATCGACGACTATTCCACCGCCGGCGCGGGTGAACTGGCCGCCGCCCTGGCAGGCCGAACCGTGAGCGCGGTCGAACTTTGCGACGTCGCGATCGAGCGGATCGAGCGCCTCGACGGGGCGATCAACGCGGTGGTCGTGCGCGACTTCGACCGGGCGCGCGAGGCGGCCAGGGGCGCGGACGCCGCCCTCGCGCGGGGCGAGCGCGGGACCCTTCTGGGGGTGCCGATGACGGTGAAGGAGGCGTTCAACGTCGCCGGGCTGCCGACGACCTGGGGAATGGCCCAGTTCAAGGACTGGATCGCCCCCGCCGACGCCACCGGCGTGGCGCGGCTGAAAGCCGCCGGAGCGGTGATCCTCGGCAAGACCAATGTCCCCCCGCATCTGAGTGACTGGCAGAGCGTCAACCCACTCTACGGCCGCACCAATCACCCGCTCGATCACGGCCGCACCCCGGGCGGCTCCTCCGGCGGCAGCGCCGCGGCCCTCGCGTCGGGGATGGTGCCCCTCGAATTCGGCTCGGATATCGGCGGTTCGATCCGCGTCCCGGCGGCGTTCTGCGGCCTGTTCGGTCACAAGCCGAGCTGGGGACTCGTCCCCGACCGGGGCCACGCCCCGCCCGGGACCGACGGAGTCGGGCCGCCGCTCAATGTCGTTGGGCCGATATCCCGCAGCGCCGCCGACCTGGGGCTGGCGCTCGACGTCCTGGCGGGGCCGGACGACGGCGACGAGGCCGGCTATCGGCTCGATCTTCCCGCCGCGCGCCACGCAACGCTGGCCGACTTCCGGGTCCTGGTGCTCGAAGAGCATCCGGTGGCCGCCGTCGATCCCGAGATTCGGGCCGCGGTCAGCGACCTGGCCGGCCGGCTCGAGGCCGCGGGAGCCAGGGTCTCGCGCGGCAGCGACCTGCTCCCCGATCTCGCCGGCTCGTTCGCGACCTATTCGCTGCTCCTTGGGGCCGTCATGTCTCGCGGCGCGACGTTTCCGGTTCCGGCCGAGCCGATCGGCGCCCACGCCTGGATGAATGCGCTTGACGCCCAACTGACCGTGCGGCGCCGGTGGGCCGCGCTGTTCGAGACCTTCGATGTGGTTCTCGCTCCGGCGTTCGGCGTGGTCGCCTTCCCTCACGACGACGCCCCTTTCAACGACCGCATCCATATGATCGATGGTGTGGCGACGCCCTACGGGGCCCAGGTCGCGTGGCCGGGGATGGCTACCCTCGCCAACCTGCCGGCCACCGCCGTCCCCATCGGCCGGACGAAAGGCGGCCTGCCCATCGGCGCCCAAATCATCGGCCCCTATCTCGAGGATCGAACGACCATCGCCTTCGCCGGCCTGGTGGAGCGATTGCTCGGGGGCTGAGGCGGAGGCTTGGGCGCCGATGCTGGACCGGATCGGCCTCGCTTGCGCCGCCGGTGTCCGCTTTACAGCGTCTGGCCGTCGTCCAGGACGATGACCGAACCGGTGACCGCGTGGGCGGCGTCGGAACACAGATAGACCATCATCGGACCGAGGTCCGCCTCCTCCATCAGCCGGCGGCGGGGGAAGCCGGCGATCTGGCGTTTGCCGCCCTCCTCGGCGAACCAGCCCGCGTTGAGCTCGGTCTCGACATAGCCCGGGCAGACGACGTTGACGTTGATTCCCCAGTTGGCCCACTCGCGGGCGAGGCTCTTGCCCATCATCGCTACCGCCGCCTTGGACGTGCAATAGGCGGCCAGCCCGGGAAGCACCTTGACCGCGCCGATCGAGGCGACGAGCACGATGCGCCCGCGACCGCTTTCCTTCGATCCGGTGGCCATCAACCGCCGCGCCCCCTCGCGGGCGGTGAGGAAGACGCCGCGGACATTGATCGCCATCACCTGGTCGAACTCGGCGACGTCGATCCCGGCGGCGAGCGCGCGGTTGTTCATCCCGGCGTTGGCGATCACCGTATCGACCGGTCCGAGCGCCGCCTCCGCCGCGTCGAAGCCGGCGACGATCGAGGTTTCGTTCGTCACGTCCATGACCACCGGGTGAGCCGCCCCGCCCGCAGCCACGATCTCGACCGCCAAGGCTTCCAGCCGGTCCGCCCGCCGCGCGGCGAGCGCGACCTTGGCCCCGGCCGCCGCGAGCGTCCGCGCGAACCCGGCGCCGAGGCCCGACGAAGCGCCGGTGATCAGCGCCACCCGGCCGGCGAGGGGTAGGGGAGGGGTCATCGGCTAAAGGCTGCTTTCCACGTCGGTCCAGGCGAAGTGGTCGCCGGCGAAGGGCAGCGGATAGCCGTTCGAAGGGGTGACGACGGCGCGCCTCGCGACTGTCACTCGAACAACTCCGCGTGTGTGCCCGCGCGCGTGAAGACCACGATCTCGTCCCTCTCGCGCGGCTCGATTCGGTAGAGCAGCAAAAAGTCGCCGCCGATATGGCATTCGCGATACCTCGCCCATTCGCCTTTCAGCGGATGATCGGACCATTCCGACCCGAGTGGTCCGTCATTGGCGATGAGCAAAAGCATGGCCCGTTTGAGGCGCGAGAGATCATGCCGTCCGGCGCGTGAGAGTCGATCCCAGTCCTTGGCGAAACCCTTGGTGCGATCGAATAGCCGCGGCGCGGCCGCCCGTCTATCGCCCGGCGCCGGCGTCGAGGTCATCGAACAGGTCTTGCGGCGTTTCGAAGCGGCGCGTTGCGGAGCTACTCAATCCGACCGCCTCTTTCATCGACGCGCGCGTTTCCGCGTTGGGAACCTTCATTTCCAACGGAAGGGCCTGTTCCACGATGACGCGATGGAGAAACAACCTCACAGCCTCGGATAGCGAAAGTCCCATGGATGCAAGCGCCTCGGTGGCCCGCGTTTTCACCTCATCGTCCACGCGCACGTGGATCATCGTGGTTTCCGACATCAACCGCTCCTCGGCAGCTTGGCGCGCAAACCGTATCTCAAACGAGATACAGTATCAAATGCATTCAATCCCCACTGCCCGGGTTGTTCCAATCCGGGCTTTCCAAAAGGTTCGCTCGGCCGCAGGGTGGCTGGGTCGGGCGACAGGAGTGAATGGCGGATCAGTCGAAAATCGGGACGGTCTGGGAAGACGATGAGCTCGACGCTATCGTCGCCGACTATTTCACCATGCTTGCTGCAGAACAGGACGGACGCCCTTACGTAAAATCACATCACAGTTTGGCGTTGATGGACAAGATCGGGCGTACTCACCGGTCTGTTGAGTTCAAACACATGAATATATCCGCCGTGCTGGGAAATCTCGGTCTGCCTACGATCAAGGGGTACAAGGCAAAAATTAATGTTCAGAACGCAATATATGATGCGATTGAGCGGTTTCTTGGCGATTATCTACAATCCCCGGCGCTGGACGAGGCCATTCACGTCGGGGTTGCAGATACCGCCAATCTCTTCGAGGAGCCGCCGCCGACCGCCAACTTCTCGTCGCGCGCCGTGTCTCCACGGATGGAGCGCCTGATGCGCAAGTTCGACGCCGGTGAAAGAGACTCTCGTAACAAGATTTTGGGCAAGAAGGGCGAGGCGCTAGTCTTCGATTTCGAGCGTGAACGACTGGCCCGAGACGACCGTCGGGATCTCGCCGCAAACGTGGGATGGGTGTCACAGGAAGACGGCGACGGAGCCGGCTACGACATCCTCTCATTCGACGCCGCCGGGCGAGAGCGGCTGATTGAGGTGAAAACCACGCGCGGCCCGCAAACTACCCCATTCTTTCTGACTCGGAACGAACGGGCAGTGTCGGAGGAGCGGCCTGACGCCTTCCGAATTTACAGGATCTATGAATTCTCCGAGGCGCCGAAGTTGTTCAAGCTTTACCCTCCGCTCGATCACGCGGTTCTGCTTGAGCCGGAAACCTACCGGGCTTCGTTCGGATAGCTCGCACAGTAGCGTTCCCTACCGATCCACCTTGGTCGACAGCACCACCGAGCTTGTCGT
>JBDTKQ010000041.1:0-12623 GCA_039935235.1 Caulobacteraceae bacterium | reverse complement strand
CCGGGGTCTTGCGCGAGGATTTCCCGCAGGATGATCGGCTCGCCGACGGCGCCCTGAACATAGACCCGGAGCCCTGGACGGAACTCGGTGCGAACGCGCGCCGGCCCGCCGTTCACGCCGTCCGCGCCGCGGTCAGGCCAAGCTCGTCGATCATCGTCTGGCGGACGAGGAACTTCTGCACCTTTCCGGTGACCGTCATCGGGAAGGCGTCGACGAAGCGGATATAGCGGGGAATCTTGTGCCGGGCGATGCGTCCTTCGCAGAAGGCGCGGATGGCGTCCTCGTCGGCTTCCTTGCCGGGATGGAGCCGGATCCATGCGCACAGCTCCTCGCCGTAACGCTCGTCGGGCAAGCCGACGACCTGAACCTCGGCGATGTCGGCATGGGTGAAGAGGAAGGCCTCGATCTCCGCGGGAAAAAGGTTCTCGCCGCCGCGGATGACCATATCCTTGATCCGGCCCACGACATTGCCGTAGCCCTCCGCGTCGATCACCCCAATATCGCCGGTATGCATCCAGCCGGCGGCGTCGAGGCACTCGGCGGTCTTTTCCGGCTCGTCCCAATAGCCCAGCATCACCGAATAGCCGCGCGTCTGGATCTCGCCCGGTGTCCCGCGCGGGGCGACGGCCCCTGCGGCGTCGACGATCCTGACCTCGAGATGGGGCTGGATGCGGCCGATGGTCGAGACCCGCCGCTCGAAGGAGTCGTCCGGCGAGGTTTGAAAACTGACCGGGCTCGTCTCGGTCATGCCGTAGGCGATGGTCACGTCGCGCATATGCAGCTGCTCGATCACCGCCTTCATCACCTCCACCGGGCACGGCGATCCGGCCATGCAGCCGGTGCGCAGCGACGAGACGTCGAAGCGGGCGAGGTCGGGGACGCCGAGGAGGGCGATGAACATGGTGGGCACGCCGTAGAGCGCCGTGCAGCGCTCGGCGGCGACGGCGTTCAGGGTCGCCACAGGATCGAAGGTGGGCGCCGGGTAGACCATGGCCGCGCCGTGGGTGAGACAGGCGAGATTGCCCATGACCATGCCGAAGCAGTGATAGAGCGGCACGGGAATGCACAGCCGGTCGCCCGCGCCAAGGCCGATGGCGCGGCCGACAAACAAGCCGTTGTTGAGGATATTGCGGTGCGAGAGAGTCGCGCCCTTGGGGGAGCCGGTGGTGCCGCTGGTGACTTGGATGTTGATCGCCTCGCGAGGATCGAGCGACGCGCCGATCCTGGCCGTGCGGCCAGGGTCGCCCCCGCCGCGGGCCACGTCGGCGAAATCCAGCCAGCCCGATCGGGCCTCGCCGTCGATCTTGATCAGCACCTCCAGCCCGGGGAACGCGGCCGCGTTCAGCGCGCCCGCCCTCGAGGCGGCGACCTCCGGCGCGAGTTCCTCGATCATGGCGACATAGTCGCTCGACTTGTAGCGCCCGGCGCAGACCAGCGCCCTCACCCTCACCTTATTGATGGTGAACGCCACCTCGGACGTGCGGTAGGCTGGATTTATCGTGACCAGGATCAGCCCAGCCCGAGCGGCGGCGAACTGCGTCAGGGTCCATTCCGCGCGGTTGGGCGACCAGACGCCAATCCGGTCGCCTGGCTCGAGACCGAGCGCCAGCAAGCCCGACGCGAAGGCATCGGCTCGCGCCGCCAGTTCGCGGAACGTCCAGCGCACCCCTTGAAACGGGGCGATCACGGCGGCCCTGTCGCCCCACCGCTCCACCGCCAGGTCGAGCGCCGCCCCGATGGTGTGCGTGAGCAGAGGCGGCTCCTTCGCCCCGCGCACCAGGCTCGAAACGCGCGTCAATTCCAAATCGGCGGACGCCTTCCTTTCCACGGAGCCTCCTTTTCAAGCTGGGCGGCGAGACGAAAGAGGGTCGCCTCGTCGGCGTAGCGGGCGGTGAACATCATGCCGATCGGCAGGCCGGACGCCGACCACGCCAGCGGCAGGGAAATCGACGGCTGGCCGGTCATGTTGAAGGGGGCGGCGAACGGGAAGACCTCGCCGTTGCGCCGGCCGATCTCCCGCGGGGACACCGCGACCGGGTCGAGATAGCCGATCGGCGGCGGCAGCGTCCCCATCACGGGCGTCAGATAGACATCGACCTCCTCGAACAGCGCCAGCACGCCGCGGGTGAGCATCCGCAACTCCTGCGCGTCCCACATCGCCTCGGCGCCGGTGGCGCGCCTGCCAGCCTTCAGCGCCGCCCAGGTGAGCGGCTCCAGCTCGTGCGGCTCCGGCTCGCGGCCGACCTCCTGGATGAGCCGCTGCATGCCGGCGGCGAAATTGGCCCCGGAAAACGCGTTCTGGGCGCCGTAGAGGGCGCGCTGATCGACCCCGAGGCCGCGGGGAATCACCTCGTGGCCGAGCTTCTCCAGAAGGCTCGCCACGCCCTCGAGCGCACACTGGATTTCCGGCTGGACCGATCGTCCGTTGGCGGTCTCCGAAGACCAGGCGATGCGGAGACGTCCGGGGGAGCGGCCAATTTCCTCCACATAGGGACGGGCCTTCGCCGGCGATGCATAGGGGGACGCCGGCTCGGGGACGCCGGTGACGTCGAGCATGGCGGCGCAATCGCGCACCGTACGGGTGATCACGTGCTCGACGACGAATCCCTGGGCGAAGTCATAGCCGTCGGGCAGATGGGGGTTGCGGTCGCGGGTGACCTTCAGTCCGACGAGACCGCAGCATGAGGCGGGGATGCGGATCGATCCGCGCCCGTCGCCGCCGTGGGCCATGGGAACGATCCCGGCCGCCACCGCCGCCGCCGAGCCGCCGGACGAGCCGCCGGCGCTGTGGTCCGGATTCCACGGATTGCGGCAGGCGCCGAAGAGGGCCGGCTCGGTGGTCCCGGTGATACCGAACTCCGGGCAATTGGTCTTGCCGAGGGGAACCACGCCGCTGGACCGATATCGCCGCATGAGTCCGCTGTCGACCTGGTCCACGGTCCCGGCGCAAAACCGGCTGCCGGAGCTGCGCGGCCAGCCGGCGACGGCGATCAGCAGGTCCTTTACGAGAAACGGAACCCCGCGGAACGGACCTGTCGGAAGGGGACTTCCAGCGGCGGCGCGGGCCTCTTCGTCGGCCCGGTGGACCACGGCGTTGATCGCGCCGTTGTGCCGGTCGATGCGCTCGATCGCGGCTCCCGCCAGCTCGGCGGCGCTGACCTCGCCGGCGGCGACGAGGGCGGCGAGGCCGAGCCCGTCGTATTGACTGTACTCGCTGAACATCATTGGTAAATCCCTCGACCGCGACGCCGACCAAGTCTAGCGACCGGCGCGGCTTTGGCGAGTGGGGGCGGCGATGACGAGCTGGCGCAACTGGTCGGGCAGCGTGGTCGCCTCCCCGCGGGCGATCGAGCGGCCGCGAACGGAGAGCGAACTTTCCGCGATCGTCGCGGCCGCGAGCCGCGTGAGGGTAACCGGCGCCGGCCATTCCTTCATGCCCCTGTGCGAAACCGACGGAACCTTGATCTCGCTGGCGGAGATGGAGGGCGACATCGAGATGTCCGATGACGGCGCGACGGTCTGGACCCCCGCGGGATGGCCGATCGGGCGGCTCACCGAGGCGTTGTGGGTCAAGGGGTTTTCTCTCGCCAACCAGGGGGACATCGACAAGCAGGCGATCGCCGGGGCTCTGGCCACCGGGACCCACGGCACCGGCCGCGATCTCGGGTCGTTGTCGACCTTCGCTCGCGCCTTCCGCCTGGTCCTCGCGGATGGATCGGTGGTGGAGTGCGACGCGCAAAGAGATTCCGAGCTCTTCGAAGCTCAGCGCGTGAGCCTGGGGATGTTGGGCGTGATGTCGAAAGCCAAGGTAGCCGTGGTCCCCGCATTTCACCTTCAGGAAACCATCCGCCCGATGGCGCTCGACGAGGCGCTGGAGCAATGGAACGACTTGGCGGCGCGCCACCGGCATGTGGAGTTCTTCGTCTTTCCTTACGCCGACACCGTCCTGCTCAAGAGTCTCGATGTGACCGAGACCGGTGACGATATGCCACCGGCGGAGGCGGGCGACGCCATCTTCAAGTTGGCCTGCGACCTGACCGCCGTCGCGCCGGCGCTGGCGAAGCCGCTGCAACGCTTCATGACGCGGTTCATCGGCCCCTCTACCCGGGCCGCTCCGGCGTGGCGCGTCTTTCCATCCGAACGCACTGTCCGCTTCGAGGAGATGGAATATGAGATTCCCGCGGCGGCGGGACCCGCGGCGCTGCGCGAGGCGATAGCCACCGTCCGCCGGCGGCGATTGCCGATCAGCTTCCCGTTCGAGTTCCGCGCCGTGGCCGGCGACGACATCCAGCTCTCCGCGATGAACGCCGGCGACTGCGTGTCGATTTCCTTTCACCAGTACGCCAGGGTCCCGTGGCGCGAGGCGTTCGACGCCATCGAGCCGGTGTTCGCCGCCGCCGGCGGCCGCCCTCATTGGGCCAAACGCCACACGCTCGGCGCGGCGGACGTCTTGCGGCTCTATCCCGAGGCGAAGCGGTGGGGCGCGGTGCGAAAGCGGGTGGACCCGGCAGGCAAATTTCTCAATGCCCACCTGCGCGATCTGTTCGCCTTTTCGCTATAGAACAAGGCCATGCATGACCGCGAACTCCACGAACACCTCATCGGCAGGCAAGGCTCCCGCCGCGATCTGAACACGCCGGCGCTCGTCGTCGACCTCGACGCCCTTGAACGGAACATCGGCGCCATGGCGGCCAGGGCGGCGGCCGGCGGCGTGGCCCTTCGGCCGCACGCCAAGACCCACAAGTGCGTGGAGATCGCGCGGCGCCAGATCGCCGCCGGAGCCGTTGGCGTATGCTGCGCCAAGCTGGGCGAGGCAGAGGCGCTGGCCGACGGCGGGATCGAAAACATCCTGATCACCTCGCCGGTGGTGGGACCCGCGGCGGTCGCGCGACTCGCGGCGCTCGCGGCGCGATCACCCGGGCTGATGGCCGTCTGCGACCATCCCCTCGCGGTCGACGCGCTGGCGACGATGGGAGCGGCCCTCACCCTTCTGGTGGACATCGATCCGGGTATCCACCGCACCGGTGTCGCCGACGGCGCGGCGGCGCTGGCCCTCGCCCGGCGGATCGACGGGGCGCCCAACCTCACCTTCGGGGGGGTCCAGTTCTATTGCGGGGCGCAGCAACACATCGAGGATTTCACCGCCCGACACGAGGCCATCGCGGAACGGACCGTCTGGCTTTCAGGGGTGATCGCAATCTTGACGGAAGCCGGTCTTCAGCCGCGAATCGTTTCCGGCGGGGGCACCGGCTCCCACGCCATCGACCTGGAAATGGCCGTGTTCACCGAGCTTCAGGTGGGCTCCTATGTCTTCATGGACCGCCAGTATGCCGACTGCGACCTCGCGGGATCGGGCGACGCGCCCTTCGAAACCGCGCTGACGGTCGATGCACGGGTGATCAGCGCCAATCACCCGGCCCTCTCCACCGTCGACGCCGGGTTCAAGGCCTTCGCCACGGAGGCGGGCGCGCCGCCGGTCCTCCGCGGCGCCGCCGAAGGATCGACCTATCATTTCATGGGCGACGAACACGGTTGCGTGGTCCCCCCCAAGGGCGTGGCGCCGCCGGGCCTCGGCGAGGTGGTGACCTTCGCCGCGCCGCATTGCGATCCGACGGTGAATCTCTACGACTCCTATCACGCGGTGCGCGGCGACACCCTCGTGGCGATCTGGCCCATCGAGGCGCGCGGCCGTTCGGCGTGAAGTCTTTCCCCGCCTCGCGGAAGATCGTTAAGGTCGGGCAGTTCCGCAGGACACGCGCATGACCGACCCATCTGCCTCGCTCGACCGCAGCCTCGCCGAGGCGCACCTTCCGGCGCTCCTGATGGCGCTGGTCCATCTGACCGGCGACGCGGGGCTTCTCACCCCGGAGCGGCGGGCGGCCTATGACCGGATGGACCCGCTCGCCGACCCGAACAACGGCGGCTATCCCCAAGCGGTGCGGGCCGATATCCGCATGCGCGCGAAGGCGGCCATCCAGGCACACCTCGCCGGCGCCCCGATGCCGTCCCCGCCGTCGGCCGACACCATTCGCACGATGATGGATTTCGTCGCCGGGGCGGATATACCCGCTCACTACGCACCCTTTCTGATGGACGAGCTCGGTCTCGGCGGGATCGATACCAAGACACCCCGATGGGACGAACCGGATCTCAAGACGGCGGCGGCCGGGATGAAGGTCATCGTCGTCGGCGCGGGGATGTCCGGCCTGCTGACCGCCATTCGCCTGAAGCAGGCCGGCGTTCCCTTCACGGTGATCGAAAAAGACACCGATGTCGGCGGCACTTGGCTGGAGAACGTCTATCCGGGGTGCCGGGTCGATAATCCCAACCACATGTATTCCTATTCGTTCGAGCCGAACCACGACTTTCCGCAGTTCTTCTCCACGCAACCGGTTCTGCTCGACTATTTCCGCAAGGTCGCCGCCAGATACGATCTGCGTCGCCATATCCGCTTCGAGACCACCGTCGAGGAGGCGACGTTCGACGAGGACCGCGCGATCTGGCGGGTCACGGTGAAAAGCCGCGACGGGACGGTCGAGACCCTCGAGGCCAACGCCCTCATCACCGCGGTTGGCCAACTCAACCGCCCGCGCTATCCGGACATCGACGGCTTGGAGACCTTCGCCGGCCCCGCCTTCCATTCTGCCAGATGGCGCCACGACGTCGATCTGAGCGGCAAGCGGGTGGCCGTGATCGGCACCGGGGCGAGCGCCTACCAGTTCGTCCCGGCCATCGCTCCGAAGGTCGCCCATATGGAGATTTTCCAGCGCACGCCGCCGTGGATGTCCCCCGCGCCCCACTACCATCACGACGTTCCGGAGGGAAAAAAGTGGCTGCTCGAACACGTCCCGTTCTATGGAAAATGGTACCGCTTCTACCTCTTCTGGACCTTGACCGATGGGGTCTATGAGGCGGTCAAGGCCGATCCGGACTGGACCGGGGCGCCTCAGGCCGTCGGCGCCGCCAACGCCGAACTTCGGGCGATGCTGGCTGAAGCGATGCGCCTTCAGGCGCCCGATCGTCCCGATCTTCTTGAAAAGGTGATTCCCGCCTACCCCTTCGGCGGCAAACGCCCTCTGGTGGACAACGGGGTGTGGATCGAGGCGCTCAGGCGGGACAATGTCGATCTGGTCACCGAGCCGATCGAGCGGATCGTCCCGGCGGGCATCGTGACCAGGGACGGCGTGGAACACCCCGCGGACGTGATCCTCTACGGCACCGGCTTTCACGCGAGCCGGTTCCTGTGGCCGATGCGTATCGTCGGGCGCGGAGGGACCGATCTGCACGAGGCGTGGGGCGGCGACGCCCGGGCCTACCTCGGCATGACCACGCCGGGCTTCCCGAACCTCTTCATTCTTTACGGGCCGAACACCAACATCGTCGTCAACGGCAGCATTATCTTCTTTTCCGAATGCTCGGTCCGCTACGTGCTCGGCTGCCTCAAACTGATGGCGGAGACGGGCTCATCCACCCTCGAGGTCAAGAGAGAGGTCCACGACGCGTTCAATCGCAAGGTGGATGCGGCAAATGGCCAGATGGCTTGGGGATCGCCGCATGTGACCAGTTGGTACAAGAACGCCATGGGGAGAGTGTCGCAGAACTGGCCGTTCCCGATCGTCGACTACTGGACCGCGACGGTAGCCCCCAAACGGGAGGATTTCATCCTCGGCGCGCGGGTCAAGGCCGAAGCCTGACCGGCCCGCGCGATCAGCCCTGGCGGGCCTTAAAGCGCGGATTGGTCTTGTTGATCACGTACAAGCGCCCTTTGCGGCGCACGAGCTTGCAGTCGCGGTGTCGCGTCTTTAGCGTTTTGAGCGAGCTTCTGACCTTCATGGCCGGCGACTTCCAACTAGGCGGTTCACAGCGGAGCGCGGTCGTATAGGGAGAGCGCGCGGCCAAGTCAAATCGCGCGCCAGCCGGCGGCGAAGATCGATCATCGGGAGACTCGAGGTTCATGAACATCGCCAAGAGCGCCGGGGCGGCCTTTGCCGTCGCCATCCTTTCGTCGGGACTCGGGACCGCGGCGCGGGCGGCCGTTCCGCGGGCGAACATCGAGGCCGGGATGGATCCCGCCGTCGCCCCCGGAGACGACTTTTTCCGATACGCCAACGGCGGCTGGCTGGCGCGCACGGAGATCCCGCCGGACCGGGCGTCGTGGGGGACCGACGCCATGCTCGCCGAACTGACCGACAAGCGCACCGCCGATCTTATCGCCGGGCTCGGCGCATCGCCGACGACCGGAGACGCCAAAAAGATCGCCGACTATTTCGCCAGCTTCATGGACGCAGCGGCGATCGAGAAAGCCGGCCTCGCGCCGCTGCGACCGACCCTTTCCCGGATTGCCGCGGTGACCACTCGCGCCGATCTCGCCGCCGAACTGGGCAGCGAGCTTCGCGCTGATGTGGACGTACTCAACGCCACCCGGATCCACACCGCCCGTCCGATGGGGCTGTGGATCGCCCAGGATCTCGACGATCCCGGGACCTACGCCGCCTTCCTGCTGCAGGGCGGTCTCGGCATGCCGGACCGCGACTACTACCTCGATTCATCGCCGAAAATGGCGGCGATCCGAACCGCCTACAAGGCGCACATCGCCAAGGTCCTCGCCCTCGCCGGGATCAAAAACGCCGCCGCGGAGGCCCCGTCGATCTTCGATCTCGAGCTTCACCTCGCGCAAAGCCAGGTCAGCCGGGCCGACACCGAGGACGTGCGCAAGGGCGACAATCACTGGAGCCGGGAGGCGTTTTCGACCAAGGCCCCGGGCCTCGACTGGGGCGCCTTCTTCAAGGCAGCTCGCCTCTCCGCTCAGCCGACGTTCGTTGTGTGGCAGCCGGGCGCCGCGACCGGTCTCGCGGCGCTGGCGGCCAGCGAACCGCTCGCGGTATGGCGAGCCTATCTGGTCTACCATGCCCTCGACCGAGCCTCGCCGGTCCTTCCCAAGGCCTTTGTCGACGAACACTTCGCGTTTTACGGCCACACCCTGTCGGGCACGCCGGTTCTGCGCGAGCGATGGAAGCGGGCGGTGGATTCGACCAACGACGCGCTCGGCGACGCCGTGGGGCGACTCTACGCGGAACGCTATTTTTCTCCGCAAGCCAAGGCGCGCGTTCAGGCGATCGCGGCCAATTTGCTCGTCGCCTTCTCCCATCGGATCGACGGGCTCGACTGGATGTCGCCGGAGACCAAAACGCGGGCAAAAGCCAAGCTCGCCGTGCTGAAGATCGGCGTCGGCTATCCCGACCGCTGGCGCGACTACGCCGGTCTCGGAATCGTCCGCGGCGACGCCTTGGGCAACAGCGAACGGGCGGGTCTGTTCGAATACCGGCGCAATCTCGCCAAACTCGGCTCCCCGGTGGATCGCGGCGAATGGGTGATGACCCCCCAGACGGTGAACGCGGTCAATCTGCCGGCGATGAACGCGCTCAATTTTCCCGCCGCCTACCTTCAGCCTCCGCTCTACGATCCCGCCGCCTCGGACGCCGAGAACTATGGCGCGATCGGCGCGACCATCGGACACGAGATAAGCCACAGCTTCGACAATACAGGCGCCCTGTTCGATGCCAGCGGGCGTCTGGTCGACTGGTGGACGCGCGCGGATCTCGCGCACTTCGAGGCGGCGGGAGCGGCTCTCGCGCGCCAGTACGACGCCTACCGGCCGTTTCCCGACCTTGCCGTCAACGGAACCCAGACGCTCAGCGAGAACATCGCCGATCTCGCCGGCCTCTCCGCGGCCCACGAGGCATATCTGATCTCCCTTGGCGGCCATCCGGCCCCGGTGGTCGCGGGTCTGAGCGGCGATCGGCAGTTTTTCCTCGCCTACGGTCGCAGCTGGCGCGACAAGACCCGGGCGGCGGCTCTTCGCCGGCAGATCATCACCGACGGTCACGCGCCGAACGAATACCGCGCCGACACGGTGAGAAACCTCGACGCTTGGTACGCGGCCTTCGCGGTGACGCCCGGGAACAAGCTCTACCTCGCGCCGAACGATCGCGTGCGGATGTGGTGAACCGGCGAGGGGTGATTTCACCTCCGGTCGACTTGCTCCAGCCTCCCCGGATGAATCGTCGACACCTTCTCGCGCTGACGGCCGCCGGCGCCTTGGCCGCGCGGGTCGCCGCCGCCCCGACCGCCGCGCCCGCCGCCGCTTTGGGGGCCTCGGGAGAGACCTGGTTCACCGGCTGGCTGAACGACTTCTACCGTCGGACGGTGGCCGCGGGCTGGCCGCGGGCGGTTCTGGATCGGGAGTTCGCCGGGCTGGCCGCCGATCCCCGGGTCGCGGCCCTCGACGCCAGACAGCCGGAGTTCGCGCGGCCGGTGAGCGATTACGTCAAGGCCTCCGTGACCGCCGGCCGGATCGCCGTCGGCCAAGGCAAACGCGAGTCGGTTCCCGCGTTTCCCCAGATCGAACGAACGTGGGGCGTGCCGCGCGAGATCCTCATCGCGATCTGGGCCATGGAATCCGGCTTCGGCGCCCTTCAGGGGACTATGGACGTGGTCCGTTCGCTGGCAACCCTCGCCGCTCTGGGTCGGCGGCGCCCTTGGGCGGAAGCCGAACTTCTCGCGGCGCTGAGGATCGTCTCCACCCGGGAGGCGCCGCGCGCGCGCCTGATCGGCTCGTGGGCCGGAGCCATGGGCCAGACACAGCTGTTGCCTTCCACCTATCTGGCCACCGCGGTGGACCTCACCGGCGATGGCAAGCCCGACATCTGGGGCTCGGCGCCCGATGCCCTGGCCTCGGCGGCCAATCTCCTGGCCAAAGCCGGCTGGCGGCGGGGGGAGGGCTGGGCGCGGGAGGTGCTGTTACCCCCTGTTTTCGATCTGGGCCTCTCCGAAGGCCCGGCGCTCGTCCCTGACCAATGGCGGACCAAGGGTGTGCGACTGGCGGGGGGGCGGCCGTGGAATGGGCAGGAGAGCGGCGCGCCGTGCGTCCTGCTTCTTCCGTCAGGCGCGGACGGGCCGGCCTTTCTCGCTCTGCCCAACCATTTCGTCATTCGCAAGTACAACAACTCGGTGTCCTACGCCCTCGCCGTGGGTCTCCTCGCCGACCGGTTCGCCGGCGCCGGGCCATTACGCACGCCATGGCCCCGGGAAGTCCCCCTTTCCCTCACCGATCGACTCGACGCCCAATCGGCGCTCGCGCGGCTCGGTCTCGACCCGGGGCCGCCGGACGGGGTGGTCGGGCTCGGCACGCGCCAGGCCTTGCGCGGGTGGCAAAGGCTCCAGGGGATGCCGGCGGATGGCTATCTCTCGCCGGACGTGGTCCGCCGTTTGCGGGCCGCCGCCGCCGCGAGGCATTGACCTGCGCCAGGAGGTTTTCATCCGGGTTGAACGGCCGCCGGGCAAAAAAGTGATCACGGTTGCGTGAACTCTTCTCTTGCGTTCGCGTTCGAACCCGGCATAGTCGCGCGGTGCGTCGGCGTCGATTCCGTATTTCCGCGGGGTCTCCGCCCCAACAAATGGCGCCGCCTGCTCAACCCAAGGGACCTTAAAGACCATGACCAACGTTTTCAGCAAAGTCCTCGTGGCCGGCGTCGCCGTCGCCGCGCTTTCCGTCGCCGCCTGCTCCAAGCCCGCCGACAAGTCCGCCGACGCCGCCGCCTCCTCGGCCGACGCCGCGGCTGCCTCGGCTGACGCCGCCAAGACGGCCGACGCTTCCGCCGCCACCCCGGCGCCGGCCGCCGCCGACGCCGCGGCTCCCGCCGCCGCGAACGCTCCGGCCGCCACCGACGCCGCCGCCAACTCGGCCGCCATGTCGGCGAACGACGCGGCCAAGTCGGCCGCGGATGCTTCGAAGGCGGCGATGGCCGCGAAGAAGTAAGCTTCGCTTCGGCGAAACTTTCGGACAAGGGAAAGGGTCGCCTTCGGGCGGCCCTTTTTCGTTCAGGTGACCGACGCTCCCGACAGTCTCGACTCGTCCCTGATCTGGGACGACCGGGGTGCGCAGGTCTCACGACGCTTTGGCGATGTCTACTATTCGCGCGAGGGGGGTCTGGCGGAATCGCGGGCGGTATTCCTCGCGGGCGCCGGCCTGCCCGACGCGTGGGCCGGCCGACGGCATTTTTGCGTCGCGGAACTCGGGTTTGGCACGGGCCTCAACATCGCCGCCCTCCTCGCCCTGTGGCGAAGGCGGCGAGCCCCCGGCGCCCAGTTGTCGCTGTTCAGCGTCGAGGCGTGGCCCCTCGCCACCGACGAGGCCGCCCGGGCGCTTGGCGCGTGGCCGGAACTGGCGGCGGTCGCCGAGGCGCTGACCGGGCGCTGGCCGGGCCGCGCGCGCGGGTTCCATCGGGTCGATCTGCCGGACTTCCACGCAAGCCTCGATGTCGCGGTGATGGACGCCGAGGCGGCGCTCACCGCATGGAGCGGGCGCGCCGACGCCTGGTTCCTCGACGGGTTCGCTCCCGCGCGAAATCCGGAGATGTGGTCGCCAGGTCTGATGGATCTGGTCGCGGCGCGCTCGGCGGCGGGCGCGCGGGTGGCCACCTATACGGTCGCCGGAGCGGTGCGCGGGGCGCTGTCGCGGGCGGGCTTCGCGGTCGAACGCCGACCCGGTTTCGGCGCCAAGAGGCGGAGGCTCGAGGCGACCCTGCCGGGCGCCGCGAGCGCGCTGGCGGCGGCTCCGACCG
>JBDTKQ010000040.1:0-4618 GCA_039935235.1 Caulobacteraceae bacterium | reverse complement strand
AGCGGGCCGGGCGGCCCGCCGCCGCCCGGGCGGCCCTCGTCGTGCCACGCGCCGTCGCGGCGAACCTCCCGTCGGCCCCCGTCGTCCCCGCGCGGCCGCGCGGGAAAGGTGCGGTCCCCCCTCGATCCGATCGCGCCATGGCCATCGCCGTCAACCCGCCGGGGCCGCTCCTCGCGCGGTGGGGCCGCGGACTCGTCGAGATCGACGATCTCGGTCACCTGCCAGCCTTTGGGCCGCTTGACCACGTCGCAGACGATGATCGCCCCCTCGAGCGCGCCGTCGCGTCCGGCATTGCGCAGGGAGGTCACGTGCAGGAGAACGTCGCGAAGCCCGGTCTGGTTGGCGTCGTCGGGGACGATGAACCCATAGCCCTTGCCGGCGTCGAACCACTTGACGCGACCGGATATGCGCACCGACTCTTCGGGTGTTTCGTGCCCATCCAGATTGTCGTGAGACATCGGCCCCTCAGCCCGCGTCAATCCCCATCTCGGGAGATGTTGCGCCAAGATCACTGTTCCTGTGAAAGCACGTTTCGTCAACGACAAATTGACGCAGCGTCCCGACGCGATGGCGCGCGAGAGGTGGTAGGCCCTAGGGGAGTCGAACCCCTCTTCCCAGATTGAAAATCTGATGTCCTAACCGATAGACGAAGGGCCCGCGGGCGCGCGCGGAGCGGCGGATATATCCGCCGCCCTTGCGGGGTGCAACCCTTTGGGGCCGACCCCCTTGGGACCCCGCCGTTACCGACGCCGGGGATCGGCGACGTCCTCGATTTCCAGCTCCACGCCGTCGCGCCCGTTCCACGTGTCGGCCTTGAGGCGTCCGGCGAGGTGAAGAGCGCCGGCGCCGGCCATCAACCGACGCCCGATCGCGGTGTCCGCCGCGCGCCACGCCACCGCCTTGAGGGCTCCCCCGGCGCTGTCGGTCACCGTCACCCGCACATGCCCGCCGCGCAGCATCGTCGGCCGCTCGGCCCGCACATCGGCGAGAGCGAAGCGCGGCTCCGGGTTTCCGGGGCCAAAGGGGGCGAGCACCGCGAACTCCGCGAGCAGGGCCTTGGGTCCGGGTCCCGGCGCGACGAGGGCGTCGATATCCACGCCGTCCTCCGCAGTGGCCGCTGCGCTCTCGTGCGCCAGCGCCGCGCACAGCCAAGCGCGGAATTCGGGCACCGCCCCCGGCCGGATTGTCAAGCCGGCGGCCTTGGCGTGTCCGCCACCGGCGAGGAGCAGGCCTTCGTCGAACGCCGTCTGGATCGCGGCGCCCAGATTGACCCCGGGCTGGGAGCGGCCCGATCCCTTTCCGATATCGGCGGCCTCGTCGAGGCCGATCACCACCACCGGGCGGCGATAGCGCTCGCGAAGCCGGCTGGCGACGATGCCAATGACTCCCGGATGCCAGCCGGGGCGTGCGACGACCACGGCCGGCGCCTCCGCATCGAAGTTGTCTCCATGTTCGATGGCCGCCACGGCCTCGTCGAAGATCGTCCGTTCCACCGCCTTGCGCTCGGCGTTGAGGGTGTCGAGTTCCTGGGCCAGGGCCGCGGCCTCGGCCGGGTCGTCGGTGGCGAGAAGGCGGGCGCCCAGGTCGGACCGGCCGATCCGGCCGCCCGCGTTGATCCGGGGACCGAGGATGAATCCCGCCTCGAACACGCCGGCGGCGCCCGGGGTGACCCCTGCCACCGCCATCAAAGCGGCGAGACCGGGATTGGTCCAGCCCGACATCACCGCCAGCCCCCGCGAGGCGAGCGCCCGGTTGAAACCCACGAGGCGGGTGACATCGCAGATCGCGCCCAGCGCGGCGAGGTCGAGCCACCGTCTGAGATCGGGTTCGGCGCGGTCCGCGAACAGGCCGCGGCGTCGCGCCTCGCGATTGAGCGCCGCGAGAAAGACGAAGGTCACTCCCGCGGCCGCCAGAACCCCCTGGCCGGAGGCGCAGTCGGGCCGGTTGGGATTGACCAGAGCGGCGACGGCCAAGGGCGCCGCGCGCATCAGGTGATGATCGATGACGACGACGTCCAGACCGATCTGGGAGGCGGCGGCGATCGCGTCGTAAGCGGCCGCGCCGCAGTCGACGGTGACCACCAACTCCACCCCCGAGTCGCGGAGGCGGCGAAACGCGCCCGGGCTGGGTCCATAGCCCTCGGTCAGGCGGTCCGGGACATAGATCGGCAGCTCGAAACCCATGTGTCGAAACCAGCGGACGAGCTGGGCGGCGCTGGCGGCGCCGTCCACGTCGTTGTCGGCGAACACCACCGTGGGCCGCCCCGCCTGGAGGGCGTCGACGAGAATTTCCGCGGCCCGGTCCATGTCGGCGAAGCTCGATGGGTCGGGAAACAGGGCTTTGAGCGTCGGCCTGAGAAAATCCTCGCCGTCCGCCACGCCCACGCCCCGGGAGGCCAGCGCGCGCGCCAGAGGCTCGGACAGGCCGTGGCGGCTCTGGTGTTCCCGGGTCACCGCGGGGTCGGCGCTGCGCTCCCGCCACCGCCGGCCCGAGAGCGAGGCGGCGACCCCCAGGAAATCCCGCGGCGGGGCGGAGGCGGCGATCATCAAACCCGGCGCTTCATCCGCACTTCGCGCACGGTGCCGGTGGCGGAGTTCATCACCAGGGTGTGGGTGTGGACAAAGCCGTCTCGGATCCGCACCCCCTCGAGCAGCGCGCCGGTGGTGACCCCGGTGGCGACGAAGATGGCGTCGGCGCGGACCATCTCGTGGAGGTCGTAGGTCTTGTCCAGGTCGGTAATTCCGTGCCCCCTGGCGCGGGTCCGCTCGTCGGCGTTGCGGAACACCAGGCGCCCCTGAAACTGACCGCCCACACATTTGAGCGCCGCGCAGGCGAGGACGCCCTCGGGTGCGCCGCCCTGACCGATGTACATGTCGACCCCGGTTTCCGGATCGGCGGTGTTGATCACTCCGGCGACGTCGCCATCGGTGATCAGGCAAACCCGGGCGCCGGCGGCGCGAAGCGAGGCGATGATCTCCGCATGGCGCGGCCGGTCGAGAACGCAGACGGTGAACGCCTCGATGTCGACCCCGCGGGCCGCCGCCAGGGCCATGGCGTTGTCCGCCGCGCTTTTGTTCAGGTCCAGCAGGCCCTCGGGATAGCCGGGTCCGCAGGCGATCTTGTCCATATAGGTGTCGGGCGCGTTGAGCAGCGTGCCGGCGGGAGCCCAAGCCATCACCGCCAGGGCGTTGGCCATGGCCTTGGCCGTGAGAGTGGTTCCCTCGAGCGGATCGAGGGCGATGTCGATCCGATGGCCGCCCTTGCCGACCTTCTCGCCGATATAGAGCATCGGCGCCTCGTCCCGCTCGCCCTCGCCGATGACGATCACCCCGTCGATCGGCAGATCGTTGAGCGCCGTGCGCATGGCGTCCACCGCCGCCTGATCGGCCGCCTTTTCGTCGCCGCGCCCGGCGAGCGCCCAGGCGGCGATGGCGGCCGCCTCGGCGACGCGCACCGCCTCCATCACCAGAATTCGATCCAGAACCAGCGGATTCATTCGTCTCTCCTCATGACGCCGTTCAGTGTCGGCGGTTTTTCAGATTCGCGCGATGCGGATCAGGCGCGGCGGCGCGAGCAGGGCGGGAAGCGCCGCCATCCGCAGCACCGCCTCGTCAAGCACCGCTTCGGCGACGGTATGGGTGGTCAGCACGATGGGGACGCCGGCGGCGCCGTCCACCGGCTTTTGCAGAAAACTGTCGATCGAGACGCCGGCCTCGGCCAGTGTCTCGGTGACACCGGCGATGACCCCGGGGCGATCGCGCACGAGAAGACGGACATAGGCGCGGCCGAGCCGCCCGGATCGGTCGCCCCCGGGGTGGCGGGCGAGCCGCGCGGCGGCCGATTGGAAAACCGGCCGCACCGCGCCGGTCATGACATCGGCGATATCGGCGGCGACCGCGGCAGCGGTCGGGCCGGCGCCCGCGCCCGGTCCCTGAATGAAGATGCGACCGATTCGCCGGCCTTCGATGAAGAGGGCGTTGAGCGCCCCGTCGACCCGCGACAGGGGATGATCCATCGGCGTGAGCGCTGGATGGACCCGCACCGACACACCCGCCGCCGAGCGCGCGGCGCTCGCCACCAGCCTGATCCGGTAGCCGAGATCGCGGGCCATGGCGATGTCGAGAAGCTCGATGGTGTCCACCCCCTCGACCTCGGTGGCGGACAGATCGGGGGCGCAGCCGAAGGCCAGCGCGGCCAGAATGGTGATCTTGTGGGCGGCGTCGAGGCCGCCGATGTCCGTGGTCGGATCGGCCTCGGCGTAGCCCAGGCGCTGCGCCTCGGCGAGCACCTCGTCAAAGGAGCGGCCGGACCTCTCCATGGTGCTCAGGATGTAGTTGCACGTGCCGTTGAGGATGCCGGCCACAAGTTCGACCTCGTCGCCGACCATCGCCTCGCGCAGCATCTTGACCGCCGGGGTTCCCCCCATCACCGCGGCCTCGAAGAGGAGCGGGGCGCTGTTCGCTTCCGCCAGGGCCGCGAGCGCCGCCCCGTGCTCGGCGATCAGCGCCTTGTTGGCCGTGACCACCGGCTTTCCAACGGCGAGGGCGGCTTCCACCGCGGCCTTCGCGACCCCGCCCGCGCCGCCGATCAGTTCGACGAACAGGTCGTTGTCCGGCGC